>WRKD01000122.1 GCA_009778255.1 Bacillota bacterium | reverse complement strand
ATGCGATACTGTTCAGCCAGCTCATAAGCTTTATAAGGCAGATCTACCATTTCTTGCACAGAAGCAGGCGCAAGCACCAGTATATGGGTATCACCATGGCCAGGCGCCTTAGTAGCTTGATAATAATCGGCTTGCGAAGGCTGAATGCCACCCAAACCCGGACCGCCGCGTTGAACGTTTACCACCAGGCAAGGTAAATCGCTACCAGCTAAATACGAGAGCCCTTCCGTTTTTAAAGATATCCCGGGCGAAGAAGAGGAGGTTATAGCCCTAACTCCGGCTGAAGCCGCGCCTAAAACCATATTGATTGCCGCGACTTCCGATTCCGCTTGTAAATAGGTACCGCCAACCTGAGGCATTCTTTTAGAAAAATATGCGCAAACCTCATTTTGCGGAGTTATAGGATAACCGAAAAAATGTCGGCAACCTGCTTGTATAACAGCTTCTGCCATAGCTTCATTGCCTTTCATCAACAAACGTTCCGCCATGTTCAAACCTCCTTTTCCACGGTAATGGCGCTATCCGGACAGATGGTAGCACACATAGCACAGGCAATACATTTTTCCTGCGCTATCATAATTGCCGGATGATAAGCTTTGGCATTGAGCCTGCTTGCATCCAATTGCAGGATTTTTTTCGGGCATGTTACAGTGCAAAGAGCGCAGCCCTTGCACACGGTTTCGTCGATGGTCACTTTATTGACCAAGGTAATTCACTCCTTTCTCGATTTCAGTAATACTCTTGCTATACTTAATATATTTTAACTTTCTCCTCTCCCCTAAGTACACGTAAAGCACCCATAGCCAAGGCTTCCAGTTCATTTTCGCCAGGGTAAACATATACCGGGGCGAGTTTATCTACCCGCTGTTTGATAGCGCCATTAAAACGGGGGGAATAAGCTAAACCGCCGGTAAGGATGATACCGTCTATACGCCCTTCCAACACTGCCGCCATAGCGCCAATTTCTTTGCAAACCTGATAAGCCATAGCTTCGACTATTAAAGCAGCTTTTTCATCGCCCTGTAAAATCATTTCTTCCGCTTTATTCAGGTCATGTGTACCAAGATAAGCTTTCATGCCTCCGTTTTTACTAACCAGATCCAGCATATCTTTTTTACTGTATTCACCGGAATAACAGCGCTCGATAATAGCGTTCAATAGTATACCGCCGCTGCGCTCCGGAGAAAAAGGGCCTTCTCCGGTTAAGCCGTTATTGACATCAATAACCCTGCCATAACGGTGGGCACCCACGCTAATGCCGCCGCCTAAATGAGCCACAATAAAGCGGGCATCTTCATATTTCATATTTAAATTGGCAGCGCAGATACGCGCCACAGCCCGCGTATTAAGAGCATGGAAAACACAAACACGCCTAATTCCCGGCAAACCACTTATTTTGGCTACCGGCTCTAATTCGTCTACTACTACCGGATCTACAATATAAGCCGGTATTCCATGTTCACGGCCAATTTCTTCGGCCATAACGCCTCCTAAAGAAGAGGCATGGACACCGGCTATTCCTGCATATAGATCTGCTAACATTTGTTCATTGACCGTATATGTACCTGCTTCTACAGGCCTAATTAAACCGCCTCGTCCAACCACTGCATCCAAATCCGCCATAGCAGTATCATTTTCCTGTAAAAACTCAGTTAAACATGCCATACGCAGTGGTTTTTGCTCCATCAGATTAGCACAACCTGCAAAATCCGCTACATCGTAACGCACAGTTTTTTCTGCCAGCATATTTTCATTTTCAAACAAAGCAAGCTTAGTAGAGGTAGAACCAGGGTTTATTGCCAATATTTTGAACAAAGTATTTGTGTTTTCCATATTTCTCCTTCTTTCTCACTAAATACCAGTTATTGTTTATTGTTAATTATTCATAGCTATTTTTCCTGCGCAGGCTATGGAAAACAGCTTGCCTTGTTCACTGTCTCCGCGAGAAGAAAGCACTATGGGTGCGGCTGCACCCATTACTACACCGCCAAAAATACCGTTAGCGGCACAGGTAAAAATTTTCAATGCACAATTACCTGCTTCAATATTGGGGAATATCAGTATATCGGCATAACCGGCAACCTCCGATTTTATGCCTTTATGCTCTGCCGCATAGGGCGATAAAGCTACATCCATTGCTAAAGGTCCGTCAACTATACAGCCTTTGATTTGGCCGCGCCTATTCATTTGAGTAAGTGCTGCGGCATCTATAGTAGGCTGCATATCTGGGTTAACGGTTTCTACCGCCGCTAATACCGCAACTTTTGGCAAAACTACGCCCATGCCTTTAGCTGCCAGCACAGCATTATCGATTATTTTTGCCTTGGCAGCTAAATCTGGGTAAGTTATCATACCCCCATCGCTCAGGAAAAGGGTACGGTCGAGTATGGGTGAATAGGTTACGGCAACATGGGAAATAAGCCCACTACCACGCAGGCCATGCTCTTTATCCAGCACTGCTTTAAGCAGGCTGGAAGTTTGTAAAAGCCCTTTCATGAGCATATCTGCTTTACCTTCTCGCACCGCAGCTACCGCAGCTGCCGCCGCTTTTTTTTCATCTGCCGCATGCATAATAGCAAAAGGCGAAATATCGATGCCCTTTGCTTGGGCAATTTCCCTAATACGGGTTTCATCTCCGCATAAAACAGCATCGGCAATGCCTTCTTTATAAGCATCGACCAATGTTTGCAATACAACCGAGTCTTCCGCAGCTGCTACAGCTACAGTTTGCCGCTTTGGCGGCTTTGTTTGAGCGAGCAAGGCAGCAAAATCCATAAACATCCCTCCATATTTTTTATTTTTACAGAAACTTTAAAGTGTACTATACAAATTCTTGTGCTATTTCTGCGCCGCGCAAAACACGCAAAGCGCCTAAAGCTAAAGATTCCATTTCATTTTCTCCAGGGAAGAGCAATACCGGGGCAATGAAGGCTACCCGTTCTTTTATCATATTGGTAAAATAACTTGAAACCGCTATGCCGCCGGTTAAAGCAATAGCATCTACCTTGCCATAAGCAACTGTAGCTAATTCGCCAATACCTTTGGCGGTTTGATACGCCATGGCTTGATAAACCAGCTCGGCTTGCTTGTCGTTGGCTTTTATCCTTTCTTCTACTTCTCTCGCGTCGCTGCATCCTAAATGAGCGCGCAAACCGCTGCCTCCTCGCAGTATTCGAAGTTTTTCTTCAATGCAACCTTCAAAACCAAATAAATACTTAGTTAAAGCTGTAGCTTGTTGCCGCCCGGCGCGCTCCGGAGAAAAAGGGCCCTCATCATCGCTTATAATATCGATCATTTTTCCCATACTATGAATAGAAAGTGAAAAGCCCCCGCCAAGGTGCGCAACTATTATAACCGCCTCGTTATATTTCTTACCTAATTGAGCGGCTGCTTTATGAGCAATACTCCTCATGTTTAAAGCATGGGTAAAAGAGTTGCGCCTTAAATCTGGTATACCGCTTATTTGGGCTATGGGGGTAAGTTCGTCTACAGAAATGGGGTCATAAATATAGGCGTGAGAAAGATGATATTTTTTAGCGATAGCAGCGGCTATAGGCGGAGAAAGATTTGAAGCATGTTCCTGTTTAGTTTCTTGCAAAAATTTACATAAAGCCTCATTGATTCTATAGCAACCAGCTTTCACCGGAGAGAGCATTCCTCCTCTGGCAACAACAGCGTTAAGGGGATATTGTTCTTCAATTTGCTGAACGAACTCCTCGGCTAACGCAGTACGGAATTCCAGCTGATCGCCCATATAGGCATAGGGCGCTAAATCACTTGGACTATGTTCGGTTTTTTTCACAAGAACAACTTTTTCATCTGCATACAGGGCAAATTTTGTAGAAGTTGAACCGGTATTTATTACAAAAATGTTATTGACCATAATGAAATCCTTTCAAGATTATTGATCGAATCAATACTATAATAATACATTCCTATATAAAATTCAATCAAAAAAATAACAATGGGTGTGTAGATATTAATCCAGGCTTGTGATTATTGTTCCGCCTCCGACAACTATATCGCCACTATAGAACACCACAGCCTGCCCGGGTGTAAGTGCGCGCTGAGGGTATTGAAAGCAAACTTGAACCCTTCCGTTTGCTAAAGGACGTATGGTAGCTGGAGTTTCTTGCTGTTTATAGCGAGTTTTCACCGTTACATCCAAGGTATCGGATAGTTGTTCACAAGAGATAAAATTAACATCGTCTGCCACGAGTTTATGACCAAATAATTCTTCTGCTTCCCCCAGGGTTACTGTATTAGCTATTTCATCGATGCCCGTTACATAACGCGGCGCGCCAAAACTAAGCTTAAGGCCTTTACGCTGGCCAATAGTATAATGAACTAAGCCGCGATGACGGCCCAGTATACGGCCTGTTTTATCTATGAAATTTCCCGGCGCAGCCGCATGACCAGGTAAACGCGCTAAAAAAGCCGCATAATCTCCATCCGGTACAAAACAAATATCCTGGCTATCGGGCTTTTTGGCTACAGCCAAACCACGCATAGCGGCGAATTGGCGGGCCTCTTCCTTACTAAAGCCGCCTAAAGGGAAAAGTGTTGCAGAGAGTATTTGCTGAGGTAGCGTATAAAGCACATAAGATTGGTCTTTGGCTGCATAGGCGGCTTTTTTTAATAAATAACGATTTTGATTGGCGCAATACTCTATTTGGGCATAGTGGCCTGTTGCAATATAATTATAGCCTAAAGTCTGCGCTTTTTGATACAGTAAGCGGAATTTTATATAGCGGTTGCAATCGATACAGGGATTAGGCGTGCGCCCTTTAGCATAAAGCAGGGCAAAGCGCTCTATTACCTGCTCTTTAAACTGCTGTCTAAAATCGCATACCCTATGCTCTATACCCAATTCCTCACAAACCCGGCGCGCCTCCCTACCCGCTAGAGCCAATTCATCTTGCTCATCATTGCCTTCTGGAGTAAATAAACACAAGGTAACGCCACCCACCTGATAACCTTGCTCTATTAACAGCGCGGCTGCCACAGAACTATCTACCCCGCCGCTCATGCCTACTAATACTTTTTTAAGCATTAATCTTGCTCCTACTTCCTCTATTTCTTCTCCACTGCTTATTCTTTAATGCATGTTGCCCAGGTATTTCTGGATTGCCGCTTCGCTTCTTGCCAAGACGGGCTAGCTCTTTTTAAGTTAGTGCATATGGGCTAAAGCCCTCAGATGGCAAATTTCGGTTTGTGAATAGTAGCAAAAATTTTTCGAATCATATTAGGCAATGATTAAATATGGTTTGAATTCAATGCGTCAATGATGTATTATTATGGGTAAAGGGGTGAAAAATATGTTGAGGCAAATCATCAGGATCGAGGAAAAAAAGTGCAACGGTTGCGGTTTATGTGTTTCTGCCTGTCATGAAGGCGCAATCGGTTTAGTTGATGGAAAAGCTAAGCTCTTGCGGGATGATTATTGTGACGGGTTGGGAAACTGTTTGCCCGTATGCCCTACTGAGGCAATTTCTTTTGAAGAACGTGAAGCTTGCGAGTATGACGAAGCTGCCGCAAAAACCAATATAGAAAGCAAGCAGCCAGAAAAATTGCCTTGCGGCTGCCCCGGCACTCATGCCAAATCTATTGAGCGCAAATTCTACCGCAGCACAGCTAAGCCACCGGATATTTTATCTGAAACGCATCTTAATCAATGGCCGGTGCAAATCAAACTCGTGCCAGCGCATGCGCCTTACTTCGCAAACGCGCATTTACTCGTAGCCGCCGATTGCGCTGCCTATGCCTACGGCAATTTTCATAAGGCGTTTATGAACGGGAAAATAACCATTATAGGTTGCCCCAAACTCGATGAAGGAGATTATTCCGAAAAACTCACCGCCATATTACAAGCAAACGAAATAAAATCTGTAACCGTTATCCGTATGGAGGTTCCTTGCTGTGGCGGAATTGAGAACGCCGTGAAAACCGCCTTACTAAATTGCGGCAAAATGATTCCGTGGCAGATCGTGATACTCGGCACAGATGGCACGATTCAAGAATAAAAGCAAATTTAGTGGGTTAAAAACCCCATAAACCTTTCTCCTAGTATTCTGCAACAATTATACGCTTATGAATTATGAATTAAACATATTCAGTCTCTTGGCAATTTTTTGCGCCGTGGGCGTTAAAGAAAGCCCGCCTTGACAGGTGCAGCGTAAGGTGGAATCTATTTTTTGCCCCACCTCATGCAGGGCAGCTATTGTTTCATCGAGAGGTATCAGAGCATCGAAACCCGCCAAAGCAATTTGCGCCATAGCCAGGGCATTGGCTCCGGCCATAATGTTTTTCCCCAAACAGGGCGCTTCCACTCGTGATGCTACAGGGTCGCATACTAAACCAAATACATTCTGCAAAGCCAAGGCCGCCCCATTAAGGGCTTGGCTTACACTACCTCCCATTAATTGTACCAGCCCCGCCGCCGCCATGCCGGAAGCCGCTCCGCATTCCGCCTGACAACCGCCTATTTCCGCCGCGAAAGTGGCATGTTCGGCAATCAATATCCCTATCATTCCGGCAGCCAGTAAGGCTTCTGTCACTGCCTTCTCCTCCTTGCCCAGAATTTTTGCCGCGCCCAAAATAGTACCGGGCAAAGCGGCGCAAGAACCGGCGGTGGGAGAAGCAACAATAGGTAACATAGCGCTTTTAGCTTCCATTAACAAAGTAATATTGAGAATAGCCTCATTAAGCACAGGGTTGGGAAATTGCGGCGCTGTTGCCAATAAATACGCCTGAGGAGGCAGTATGCGGTCTTGATATTCGGGGCATTCTTTTGCTTTGGCTAAAGATTGCCTCATGACCTGTAATAAGCGCCGCATAAGCGCATACACCTCATCTTGCGTTATATGGCCACGCCGCGCCTCATATAGCAAGGCTACTTGAGCTAAAGAGATATTTTCAGCCTGCGCTATTTCTTCTATGGCAGCGGCGGTATTGAATAAGCCAGAATAATGCTTATACGATTGTACAGGCAATACCGCAGGCAAGGAAATAATATCCGCCACCCGCACCGCTTGAAGAGATATGCAGCCCGCAACATCCTTTTGCCCTAAACAAAAGGCGGCTAAATTTAAAGGCCGCGCCGATTTTATATTTATAATATAGCCCAGTTCCCCGTTTCCGGCCAGACAAATATCTTCATAAAAGGGAAAAAGTGCGCTCAGCTCTTGCAAAGCCTGAAAAGATTCCTCCGCTCCTGCTAAACCCAGTAAAAACAAGGTTTCGTAATAGCCGCCGTTTATATCAAGAGGTATACCATTTAGTTCACGCAGCCAAATCATGCCGCCGCCACAAGAGACAAAAAGGGCGGTGAACTGACGTTCGCCGCCCCGGGCCCGCACTTTGTAAGTATTAGGGTGTGGGAACACTTCATCTGTTATTAAAAATTCTATTTCCAAGCCTGCCTGGCGCGCCA
>WRKD01000121.1 GCA_009778255.1 Bacillota bacterium | reverse complement strand
AAGCGCCGCCGCAAGTAAAGAAATGAGTGGGCAAGCCGATACCTTAGAGCAGCTTATAGGTCAGTTTAAGTTGCATAGCGGGCAACCCCGTTTAGCCTCATCAAGCCACGGCATAAAAAGCTTAACAGAAAGCTCTATAGCTAATACGGTCTTTGACCGCAAGTATTAAAGTATCTGTATACTTGCAGTCAAAGACCGCTTTAAATAAGGGCGCCCTTTAGTTGGCTGTATAGGAAAGCTATTCGATTTCGTATACAACTTCTTCAATAATGGGCAAAGTATCCGCCGGTTCAATTAAAGTAAATTTGAAATTTTGGCCGGGAACAGTCAATGCGCCGATAACGCCTCCCGGAGGGGCAACAAGTATAGAGGCAAAGCCTAAATCGCTTTCTTTTATAGAGTCGTCTTTAACAGTAAACTCTAGTGTAACTATTTTTTCTTCGGGGAAACATGGTTCGCCGTAAACCATATTCAGAGATGGTAAGCTGCGCACAGAGATCATGCTATTGCCCACATCTACTACGCTAGCTACAATGCCCTGTAAATCTGAGTAACCGGAAAACTCCAATATATCCGCATCATAAGTAATTGCGGCGCTTATTTGCGTGTAATTGGTATTGCCCATAAGCATTACATCTACAGAAACCGTGTCGTTCACAGCAAATTCATTTTGCTGTGATTGCATATAAACAGCATAATCGTATTTTTTCAATGAAACAGCTACCGAGTCGCCTTGAACCATGACCGGTTTTAGCCCGGTGAGTCTAATATATGTAGGCATCATTAAGGTAGCAGTATTACCATTATAGCCTTGATACCATTCGCCCATGGTAATAGCATTATAATTTATAGCGGCATTTTGAGATTCTATACCGACAGTAGTTTCAATAATCCGCATAGCGGAGGCTGCCGGCTCAAAAGTTAGGCTAAAGAGGGCACCGTCTAAATTGATATTTCCATTGTTTTCATAACTAAAGTTAACTTTTCCGGGGGCATAGTTGAGGTCAACCAGAGGATTTGCTGTAGCGGGAATATTGCTGATATCATAAGCAATGGGTTTTAGCAAAGCGGCGTCATAATTGACATTAAAATCGGCTGAAGCCAAACCTATAGAATTTTCCAATTTAAAATCAATTTTTACAGTATTATAGGCGCCAGTAAGCTGGTACTCTTCATGAGCGCTAATCACAGGGTCGCCGTAAGTTACTACAACCGTATCGGTCAATTCATCCTGGGCAACTACCTGGATAGTGATATTGCGATCTATATCATGATATGTTTGAACTTGATTGGCGCCAAAACCGAAACAAGCCCTTCTTAAACTGGTAGAGCTGGTTTGAGTTCTGTTATTAACGCCATCGGGGTTACCATCTATAACTTTTATACCTCCGCGTCCATGACCGCCATTGGTGGTATTGGGGCCCGCGCTATCCAGCCGGTATATCAATACTCCTTGGTCTATTGCGCCGGGCCATGGCGTACTATTGCTGCTTCCCGGAGCAACGCCGCTGGGGCCATCATTACCGATGGGGCGGCGGCTTTCTATCACATAGCCGGTTTGAGTTTGCGTAGTTGTGCCCGGCCTTAGGGTTTCTGTAGGAATATAGATCATTTTTATACCGTCTGCAGCCCGGTCGGTAGAATCTTTATCCCAATAAGCGTTGGCGGTTAAAGTAACTTTCTGCGAACTATTTGGTACTACCACCCGCACTTGTTCATCTTTCAGCCAGCGTACCTTCCATTTATGCCAAGCCAATTGGTCTGGCGATTCGGCATTGCAGTCTCCTTCTAAATCCCAGCCGCCTATGTATTGGAACCACTGTGTGCCACTATTTGTTGTTTCATTTCTCACATAATCATAAGTATAAAGGTCTATCATATTAAGGGTATGACCCATTTCATGCGCCAAAACTGTCCAAGGACGCCGCCAAGACCAGATATTGTTGCCTATATTAAAATATTGCGTGGTACTTTTACTGCCACCACTTAGCAAAGGTAAAGTAAGAGAACCATGAGCGGTCATGGAATTAGCGGGGTTGCCTCCCTGAGCACTGAACACTGCGGGATAGTTGATATCGCTAAAATCAAAACCAGCCGCTACAGCAAAAGCTATAGCTTCATTGGCTTGGGTAGTCATTGTGCCATAATTGGAGGTAGTTCTGGTACCGTTGAACCATGCCCCATTATTGACTTCGGCATTGACATTAATGAGCTCCACCTTCAATTGTCCATAAGAGGATTGCCAATAAAAATCGATTAGCGGTTCCAAAACTTTAAAGCAATCTGCGGTCAGCTTAAAATCTAATCCCGTTCTAGTTAATGTTACTTGGCTAGCCCGCCTATCTGTAGCATCCATAAAAATAACGGCGACTTTTAAGCTGCCGATAGCAGAGGGATTACTGGCGCCGGTTCTTGTACCCACCGGGTATCTTGAACTAAGGGCGCCGCTCCAATTCTGGCCAAAGCTGTATTGATACGAGAGGGCTGGGCCAGTGCCGGTATAGGAGTTCACTCCCCAGTTAACGGCTTTGGCTAAATCTAAATTTGGGTCAATGTCATTATCCGCATGAGCGGTCAAAGGGATAAATACCACCATGGAAACAACGAGTAAAATTATGAATAAAGATTTTTTAATTTTCACTTAATGTTTGTTAATATCTCCTAATGATATTAACTTCCTCCTCTCATTTAATTGAATAAGATAAGCTATATTACTGCAAAGATAACCGCTGTTTTATATCACCACCTTTATATGAAGAATAAACATACATAATTATTCATAGTCCTCCTAAAACTATAGCATATCAATAGCATAAAAGCAATAAAAAAACTAAAAAAAGCTATGCTCTATAGCATATATCTGCGCATAATGCCCGCCTGCCTTTAACAATTCCTCTTCACTTCCTTGTTCAACAATTCTGCCTTGCTCCATGATTAAAATATTATCCATGTTAGACAAACCATGGCAGTCGTGGGTTACAAACAGCACGGTTTTCTCGGCCCACCAGTCTTTTAAGGCGGTAAACAAATCATCGCGAGTTTGTGTATCGAGGCTTTGGGTAGCTTCATCAAGTATAAGTAAAGGCGCATCCTGTACAAAAAGCCGTGCCACAGCCAAGCGCTGCCGCTGTCCGGCGGAAAGCTTATAACCATTTTCCCCCACCAAGGTATCGTAGCCTTGCGGTAAAGACGCGATAAACTCACCTAAACGAGCCTGTGCGGCGGCGGCTTGCATTTGCTGTTCATCGACGCCCTCCTTAGCCAAAAGAATGTTTTCCCTTATAGATGCGTGGAAAAGATAAGGCCGCTGATCTAAATAACCTATACTTTGGCGCAAACTTGTAGATTTTACTTCATTTAGATCAGTATCGCCAATGAAAACTTGACCATTTTCATAAGGCAATAAACCTGTAATTATGTTCAAAAGAGTAGTTTTACCTGCTCCGGAACTACCCAATAGAGCTGTTTTAGAACCGGGCTTTAAAGTAAAAGAAATATCTTTCAGTAAAGACGGGCTTTCTGCATAAGCAAAGCTAAGATGCTTTAACCTTAAACTATAGGGGGGTGCGAGAATCATTTTGCCTTCTCTTAGTACTTCCCGAGGCCGCGCCGCTGCTTCTTCCATACCATAAAGCGCTGCTCTGGAAGATTTAAGATATTCTGTCATAACTGCTACCGGTTGCAAAGCTTCAAAAGAAGCCCACATGACCCAAACCGCACTAGCCAGAGTTAAAGGATGCACTTTATTCTCTGCAACCAAGGTTATCATTATAATAAGCGCCGCAAAAAGAGCTAAATTAGCCAAAAATGCAGATGACACTGCAGCAAAACCTTCCCAAAAGCCAATATAATACCGCTCCCGCGTCAATGCATTTCCCAGATTATCTAAAGCATAAAGTTGCGTCTCTATACCTTTGTACAGTTGCAGATCGGCCAAACCATTTATATAATCATACAAGGTTTCGCTATAATAAAGCTTATGGGCGTCATAATCGGTGCGCCGGTTATGCAAAAATCGCTGTAACAGATAAGGAGCAATTAAACCACCAATTAGGAAAAAAGCGCTCAGAATAAGTGACAGTTTCCAAGAAAAAAAACCCAGAAAAATCGCTACAGCCGCCCAAATCAACACAGCTTGAGCCGGCACTGTCACTACACGTAAAAAGAAGAATTTAAGAGTATCAACATCACTTATAATATGTTTAAATATCCTACCCAAGCCCAATTTTTGTAAGGATACATAAGAAAGCTTTTCCATTTGGTCATAATACCATAAACGCAACTTGGTTAGTATACGAAAAGTAACGTCATGACTTATGTAACGTTCGGCATAGCGCAACACAGCACGGCTAATGCCAAAAAAACGCACTGCAACAATTGTTGTCATTAAATCTAGTAATGGCGGGGCTAAAGAAGCGCGGCTAATCAAATATGAAGAAAAACCCAATAAAGCGATATTGGCGGCAATAGCTGCGGCAGAAAGCACACAGGAACCCGTAATATACGCCAAATAAGGGCGGCACAATGCAAGCATGCGTGTTAACGGCGCATAAGGACGTTGGGGGGCTCTGCATCCTTTTTGCGCCGTTTGGCCCAATATTACTTGCTTAGCAGTTTTAATATTGTCTACCCCTTGGCTATCATATATTTGTTTTGTTTTTAGCAAAAAACTCTCTTGCTCTTCTGCTTGCGCGTCCTCTGATGTTTCCTGTTTTTGCAGCAGCTCTAATAAAACACCTTTTTGAACACTTAATTCTGCAAATGTGCCAAACTGGGCCACTTGCCCCTGCTCCAACACCAACAGTTTATCCATACTGGCTAAAGTTTGTAGGCGATGCGCAATAACTATCACAGTTTTACCATAGCTTAAGCGTAAAAAAGCCTGCTGAAGCATATAATTATGCTGCCAATCCATATTGCGGCAAGCTTCATCTAAAATTATCAGCGGCGTGTTTTTCACATAGGCGCGGGCAATAGCCAGCATTTGTCTTTCCCCTCCGGAAAGCGCATTTCCTCCCTGCCCAACAGGCGTATCGTAACCAAAAGGCAATTTGCTAAATAATTCATGAGCGCCCAATTCCTTACATAATAAGACGATCGCTTCTTCACTAGCTTCATTATTACCCAAACATATATTGTCCATAACCGAACCCTTGAACAAAAAAGGATCTTGAGTGACAAAAGCAATTTTCTCCCGAAGCTTTTGGGTGTTAATTTCGCTAAGAATTTGTCCTCCCCAAGTTATGCTGCCCTTATCCGGTTTGATAAAACCGGATAACATATGCATAAGCGTGGTCTTACCGCTACCGGATACCCCAACCAAGCCTAGTTTTTCCCCTGGTTGCAGCATAAAACTAACGCCGTTTAGAGCAAGACGTCCCTCTTCATAAGCAAAACAAACCTCGTCAAATACAATAGCGGTATCTTCGTTTATGGCAGCTTCCTCATAATCGCTACGATCATTCTCTTGCGCCAAGAGGGCAAATATACTTTTAGCAGCAGCCGCGCCATTCAAACTATTATGATACTGAGCGCTTAATGAACGCAAGGGCAAATAAAACTCCGGAGCTAAAAAAAGTAGAAAAAGTGCGCTTTTAAACCCTATCATTCCATATACCAGCCGCAGGCCTAAGCCTACGGCTATCATTGCTATAGATATAGTAGTAAGCATTTCCAGTACCAGCGACGAAAGAAAGCCCCATTGCAATACCTGCAAATTTGTAGTTCGGAAATCTTCACTTATAGCGGCGATTTTTTTACGCTGCATCTCGGTGCGGTTAAAAAGTTTAAGGGTGGTGAGCCCCTCAAAAACATCCTGAAAATACCCGCCCATAAAAGAAAGTATACGCCATTGCCTTAGGGTATGTTTTTTTGTCCACTGGCCAATTAAAAACATAAATAATGGTACTAAAGGCGCTGTCAGCGCCATCAACAACCCTGTTTGCCAATCCACAGGGAATATAATAACTAAAAATGCCAGCGGCAACATAGCGCTTTTAAAAAATTGGGGCAAATACTTTTGAAAGTATACTTCAAGGGCGTCTAAACCTTCAGTTAACAGGGTCAGCAGTTCACCATATTTTTGCTCGTGAATTTTAAGCGGCCCTAATTCGTCTATTTTTTTTAACAAGCGCCGCCTTAAACTTTTTTGTACGCTACCACCCAAAAAAAGCGCACAACGTTCTTCCAGCCAACTTAAACCGCCGCGTAATAGAATTATTCCTATCAACAAAAAAAGCGGCCCGCGCAATTCAAAAAAATTGCCCTGGCCCGCAAAAGCTGTAGCAACTAAAAAAGATAACAAATAAGCCTGGGCTGCAGCTCCTAAGCCACATAATACACCACAAACAACTGTACAAGCCATGTGTAATTTATCCCGCAAACTTTCATGCAGGAGGTTTCTTTCAATCATCTTATACCGCCTAATCCTTAAAGCGCAACTCTAATTATGTGGGGCAGACACAAGGTCTGCCCCACATAATTCACTTATTCTTCAACATCAATAATCAAGATGTTTTAAATCTTTTTCCGAAATCCTTTTGCGGAATACCCAATAAGTCCAAGCCTGATAAGCAAGAACCACTGGTACTAAACAGCCGGCTACTATGCTCATTAATTTCAGAGTATAAGGTGAAGAAGAGGCATTGTAAATGGTCAAGCTCCAGGCGGGGTTAGTAGAGGAGATCAACACATTGGGGAACATTCCGGCAAAAACAGCAAAAGTAAAGAAGGCTATTGCCGCGCCTGTGCCAACAAAAGCCAAGCCTGAGCGGCCTTTCACAAAAGAGAGTATAGAAAACACCAGCGCTAAGGCTGCCAGCAAAGTTAGGGCTAAAGCAATAATAGATTGGAACATATTACTTAAAAAGAACATGCATACCAGCCAAATTACCAACATTATCAGCATAGCAATAAAAAAACGGGCCGCATATTGCTTAATACGTGCTTGCAGAGGCTGGTTATCCGTTTTCAAATCGAGAAACAGACAACCATGATAGCAAAACAAAGCTAAAAAGCATAAGCCGCCTAAAATATCCCAGGGAGCAAGCAAATTCCAAAAGCTACCGGCATATTGCATATCGCTGCCAATGGGCACTCCGGTAACTAAATTTGTAACCGCGACTCCCCACAAAAAAGCCGGTAAAGCGCTGCATATGGTAAGTACAATATCCCAGCGTTTTTGCCACAATGAAGACTGTTGTTTACTGCGAAACTCTAAAGCTACTATACGCAGTATAAGAGCCAGTAGCATTAAAAACAACGCCAGGTAAAAACCGCTAAATAAAGTAGCATACCAGTGAGGGAAAGCTGCAAAAATAGCTCCGCCTGCCGTAAGCAGCCACACTTCATTGCCATCCC
>WRKD01000120.1 GCA_009778255.1 Bacillota bacterium | reverse complement strand
TTTTTATATGGCTTTATACCGGCGGTATGGATAGGCGCAAGCTTGCTGAATAAAGGCGTTGCTACTAAATTATGGCGCGTATACGCGGCGGCTTATATCACTATGCCCTGCTATTTTTGTTTAGGAATAGTGCATTGCGCCTTAGTTATGCATATAAGTTTGCCTCAGGCAATCATAATTAGCGCTTTACCCTTTTTGATTATCGACGCTCTTAAAATTTTAATTTTCACACCTCTTATTTGGAGAATACGGCGCTTGCTTCATCTGCAATCGCCTAAATTGTTTTAGTATATTTAACAGAGATTAAGCAGGAAAAAATCTGTTTAATCGAGAAACATAATAAGGTTTTTGTTAATAAACAAAGGGAGGGTTTCTATGCTTAAAAGAACACCGCTTTATGAATGTCATATTGACTTGGGCGCCAAGATGGTCGATTTTGGCGGATGGGAAATGCCTATCCAGTATACCTCAATAATCGAAGAACACCAAGCCACCCGGGAAAAAGCCGGGCTTTTTGACGTTTCCCATATGGGGGAAATCATCATGAAGGGCAGCTCATCCAGAGCTGTATTAGGCAAGCTGGTGGCAGCTGATTTAGATGCATTGGCGCCTCAAAAAATTGCTTACTCCTTTTTTACCATGGAAAATGGCGGGGTTGTGGACGATCTGCTTATTTACATGGTAAGCGACACAGAGTATTTTCTGGTAGTTAACGCTTCGAACACCGATAAGGATTTTGCCTGGTTAAAAGAAAAAGTGGCGGAATTATCCCCAGAAGTAGAAGTAATCAACTACTCAGACGACTATGGGCAAATCGCTATACAAGGGCCTTGTGCTCAAGATATCTTGCAAAAACTGACAAAATTTGATCTTTCTCTAATTAAATTTTTTACCTTTGCTACTATCACGGTTTGCGAGGAAGATGTTTTGGTATCCAGAACTGGCTATACCGGCGAAGATGGCTTTGAAATTTATTGCAAGCCCTCGCAGGCTACCGAATTATGGCATGCGCTTCTTAAGGCCGGCGAAAGCGATGGTTTAGCGCCAATAGGCTTAGGCGCCAGAGATACCCTGCGCTTTGAAAGTGCGCTGCCACTCTATGGCCATGAACTGAGCGCCGATATCACCCCTATTGAAGCCGGTTTAAAATTCTTCGTTAAATTCGGAGTAGATGATTTTCTGGGAAGAGATATATTAGAAAGGCAGGTAGCACAAGGTACCACCCGAAAACTGGCGGGAATAGAAATGATAGAGCGAGGCATACCGCGAGATGGCTATAGAATAGAAAAAGATGGCCAAGATGTAGGCTATATCACCAGCGGAGCATTCTCCCCTACTTTCAAGAAAGGCTTGGCCATGGTATTGCTGCAAACAGATATTGTGCAAATAGATAATGAGGTAGATGTAGTAATAAGGGATAAAAAAGTTAAAGCTAAAATTGTTAAGCTGCCATTTTACAAAAAAGTTCGCAAGTAAACACCAACATTTAAAGGAGGAAAAAAGTATGGGCTTTAAATTTACTAAAAATCATGAATGGGTAAAAATTGAGGAAGGAACAGCATATATAGGTATTTCCGATTATGCACAGCAACACCTCAGTGACATCGTTTTTGTCGATCTTCCCAAAGTCGGCGTAAAACTTACAGCCGGCAAAGTTTTTGCCTCTGTTGAATCTGTGAAAGCTGTTTCAGATGTATATGCGCCTATTGGCGGAACAGTCATTGAAATCAGCGAGGCACTCGAAAACGCTCCCGAGTTATTAAACGAAAATGCTTTGGAGAACTGGCTGGTAAAAATCGAGCCGGCCGATATTGCTGAAGCGGATGCCCTAATGGATGAAGATGCATATACCGTGTTTTGCCAGCATGCAGAATAAATAGTATGAGGGGTTGAGCAAATGAAGAATTCTTTAAGCAATTATATTCCCAACACCAAAGCCGAGCAACAAGAAATGCTTGACTTAATGGGCTACAGTTCTCTTGATGAACTGTTTGCCGATATTCCGACCGATATCAAGCTCCATAAAGAGCTCGCTTTGCCTGCGGCAATGAGCGAACCGGAGCTTTATGGGCATATGAAAGCTTTAGCCAAGCAAAATATCAACGCCGATACACATATCTGTTTTATGGGCGGCGGGGTTTATGACCATTTTATTCCTGCGGTGGTTGGTCAATTAACAGGCAGGCAGGAGTTTTACACCGCCTATACCCCGTATCAGGCAGAAATAAGCCAGGGTACATTACAGGCGATTTTTGAGTATCAGACCATGATCAGCCGGCTAACCGGCATGGATGTTTCCAACGCATCTTTATACGACGGCGCCACCGCCTGTGCCGAAGCTATGCTGATGGCAAATGCCGTAAACGACAAAACCGAGTTGGTAATAGCCGGGCAAGTGCATCCACAGTATATTGAAGTATGCCAAACTTATGCCAATTACCGGGGAATAAAAATAATCTGCGTTCCTTTTGACCACAAAACAGGAACGGTAGAGCTAGCAAAACTTGCCGAAGCTGTAACCGATAATTGCATGGCAGTACTGGTGCAGAATCCTAATTATTTTGGTTTCCTGGAAGATTTAGAAAAAATTAATGCCATTGCCAAAGCAAAAGAAGCGCTTCTCATAACTTCGGTCGACCCCCTTTCTTTGGCTATATTGGAACCACCCGCCTCTTATGGCGCCGATATCGTGGTGGGCGAAGGTCAGGCTTTGGGTAATGCAATGAATTTCGGCGGACCAGGTTTTGGTTTTTTTGCCTGCAAAAACGAGTTTTTGCGTAAAATGCCCGGACGTGTAGTGGGCCAAACAACAGATGCCGCAGGTAATAGGGGTTTTATTCTCACCATGCAAGCTCGCGAACAACATATACGCCGCGAAAAATCCACTTCTAATATTTGTTCCAACCAGGCTTTATGTGCCTTGGCAGCTACTGTTTATATGAGCGCTATGGGTAAGCAAGGCCTGATAAACGTGGCGGAGCTTTGTTTGCAAAAATCTCACTATATGTATAAAGAACTGCTTAAAACCGGCAAGTTCGAGCCGCTCTTTACAGCGCCGTTTTTTAAGGAATTTGCCCTAAAATACACGGGTGGAAATATGGCGGCGCTACAAGAAAAGCTATTAGAAGCAGGCTTTATGCCGGGCATCGATGTACAAGCTCTTCTTGACTTAGACAATTGTTTATTGATAGCCGTTACAGAGAAAAGAACCAAGGCGGAAATAGACGCCTATGTAAAAAAGGCGGGTGAAGTATGATGAGCAAGCTGATATTTGAAAACAGTATAGCAGATAGATTAGCCTATAGTCTGCCCGAATGCGATGTTTGTTCCGATAAAGCCAGCAACTTGTTGCCGCAGCATTTATATCGCAAAAATGCAGCAGAGCTTCCCGAGCTTAGCGAGGTAGATGTATTGAGGCATTTTGTAGAACTTTCACAAAAAAACCACGGAGTTTTGTCTGGTTTTTATCCTTTAGGCTCCTGCACTATGAAATATAACCCTGCTGCCAACGAGGAAGTGATCAAGTTTCCCGGCTTTGTGGCTTCTCATCCCAACGCCGATTGCCAGGGGAACTTACAGCTAATGTATGAATTGCAGGAAATGCTGGCGGAAATTACCGGCATGGATGCTTTTTCTCTGCAACCCGCTGCGGGAGCTCATGGTGAACATACCGGTTTGATGATAATCAAAGCTTATCATAATAAAAACGGCGAACATCAAAGGAATAAAATCTTGGTTCCCGATAGCGCTCACGGCACCAACCCGGCTTCGGTCAGTATGGCCGGAATGGAAACTGTACAAATCAAATCTAATGAAAATGGCGATGTAGATTTAGAAGATCTACGTGCCAATATAGATGAAAACTTGGCGGGGCTGATGCTCACTAACCCCAGCACTTTGGGGTTATTTGAAGTGAATGTACAAGAGATAGCAAGTATTATCCACCAGGCGGGTGGTCTTTTGTATTATGACGGCGCCAACCAAAACGCTATCATGGGCATATCGCGGCCGGGAGATATGGGCTTCGATGTAGTGCATCTTAATCTACATAAAACATTTTCTACACCTCATGGAGGAGGCGGGCCCGGCGCCGGGCCGGTAGGCGTAAAAAAAGCACTTGCTCCTTATTTGCCGCACCCCTCGATCATTGCAAACGCCACTGGCAAATACTCGCTTTCTTATGATATGCCAGATTCTATTGGCCGTGTGCGTTCTTTCTATGGTAATTTTGGTGTTTTGGCGCGCGCATATGCATATATTTTGTCTATGGGCGCGGCGGGCTTAAAAGCAGCCTCGGAAAATGCTGTGTTAAATGCTAATTATTTGATGCATGGATTAAAAGATTTCATGAAAATTGCTTACGACAGAATATGCATGCATGAATTTGTAGCCAGTGGGTCGCCACAAAAAGAAAAAGGCGTAAGTACGCTGGATATTGCCAAAAGAATGCTGGATTTTGGCGTTCACCCGCCCACGGTTTATTTCCCGCTCATCGTTAAGGAAGCATTGATGTTTGAGCCTACCGAATCGGAGAGCAAACAAACGCTAGATGCCTTCGTGGAAATAATGCGCGGTATTATCGCGGAAGTAGACGAAAACCCCGAATACCTAAAAACAGCCCCCCATGATACGGCAATAGGCCGGCTGGATGATGTAAAAGCAGCCAGAAAGCCGGTATTGACCTGGAAATAAGTGCTAAATAACAGGACATATATATTTATATATGTCCTGTTATGGTTTATTAAGGAGGAGATCATCATAAATTACGATGTAATTATTATCGGCGCTGGGCCCGGCGGCTATAGCGCAGCCCTAAAGGCTGGCAAAAATGGGCTTACTACCTTGCTTATTGAAAAAAGAAAAATTGGCGGAGTATGCTTAAACGAAGGCTGCATTCCCACCAAAACTTTGCTGTACAGCGCCAAAATATTCGATAACGCTAAACACGGAGAAAAATATGGTATTACAGTAGAAAATATCCAGCTTGATCATGAAAAGATCGTAAAAAGAAAGGATAAAACAGTTAAAATCTTAGCCGCCGGAATTAAATCGGCTTTAAAAAATGAAGGGGTACATTATTTAGAAGCCGAGGCCAAACTAGTTAAAGATGATAAAGGCCATATTGGCGTATGGGCAAATGGAGAAGAGTTTAGTGCAAAAAATATTATTATCGCCAGCGGTTCTTCGGCTATTCTACCGCCCATTGAAGGCGCTTTAAAAATGTATTCCGCCGGCTTTGTATTAACAAACCGGGAAATCCTCGACTTAAATGAGCTACCAAAAACCTTAGTGGTGATCGGCGGCGGCGTGGTCGGCTTGGAATTGGCTTCTTATTTCAATTCCGCAGGCGCGCAAGTTTTCGTTATAGAAATGCTGCCCCAAATCGGCGGAAATCTCGACCACGATTTGGCGACGATTTTACAACAAAACTTACAAAGAAAAGGTGTTAATTTCATTTTAAACGCACGGGTCGTAGAGATTAAAGACGGCGCTGCAGTTTATGAACAAAATGGCGAAATCGCAGAGCTTGCTTGCGATAAAATACTTATGTCTGTTGGGCGCTATGCCAATATTTCCGGAATGGGGCTTATGGAAGCGGGTTTTGAATGCACTTCCCAGGGTATTGTGGTAAATGAGTATGGCGAAACAAATATTGCGGGCGTTTACGCTATCGGCGATGTTAATGGCCAACTTATGCTGGCTCATACTGCTTATCGGGAAGCGGATGTTTGCCTTAACCGCATTCTTGGCATTGAAGATAAAGTAGATTATTCCATAATACCCTCGGTTATTTACACCAGCCCCGAAACAGCCGGCGTGGGCGAAACAGAAGAAAGCGCTAAGAAAAAAGGTTTAGAATATGAGGCGGTTACTGTTTCCATGCGCCATAGCGGACGTTATTTGGCTGAAAATGAAGGCGGAGACGGCATTTGCAAAATCATACTCGCTAAGCCTAGCAAGCAAATTCTAGGTGTACATATGATTACCAATTATGCGGCGGAAATCATTTATGGCGCCGGCATGCTGATACAGCAAAAAACCAAGGTGGAAGATATAGAAAAAATAGTATTTCCCCATCCTACAGTAAGCGAGATCATTCGCGAGGCTCTTATATAAAGTGCCTCTAAACACCCGCTCGTCTCCATCTTCACTGCCCTTTTTCCGCCTAGACTGCGTTGTCGTCGTTTCACGTAGCTTTAGGCTACGCATCAACTCCTCCGCCTTGCCAGGCGAAAAATTGCTTGTGAATCTGGCAATTCGGAGTAAATCGAGGTGCCCATTATGGAATATATAGTAAACGATTGTCTTGACCCTTATTTTAACCTGGCTCTGGAAGAGTATTTATTTACTAAAGAAAATAACCATATATATTTCTGGCTCTGGCAAAACGATAATACCATAGTGATAGGCAAAAACCAAAACGCTTTCCAGGAAATAAACCTCAAACCGGTGCAAGAAAACAAAGTAAAAGTTGCAAGAAGGATCACTGGCGGCGGAGCGGTTTACCACGATTTAGGTAATATCAATTTCACTTTCATTGTACCCTCTCAAGGCGCAAAAAACTACGATTTTCGGCGCTTTACCGGTCAAATAGCCAAAACTCTGCAAGCATTTGGCCTACATGCGGAGCATTCCGGCAGAAATGATTTATTGCTGGAGGGAAAAAAGATCTCCGGCAACGCTCAATATGTGGGGAAAACAAAAATACTGCATCATGGCACTCTGCTCTTCTCTTCAGATGCCACAGTCATCGGAAAATATCTGAATCCCCTGCCGGTAAAGCTTCAAACACATGGGGTAGGTTCCGTAAAAAGCAGAGTCACCACAATTCTTGCACATTTACCGCAAAAAATCAGTATAACTGATTTTAAGAATGAATTGAGCCAAAGGATTTGTGCAGAATATGAGCAGGTGAATATCGGTTGCCTTACAGATCAGGAAATCGCGCAGGTGAATAATCTACGCGATCATAAATTCTCTACTTATGAATGGATTTTTGGGGCGTCTCCGGAATTCAATTATTCAAAAAGTCTGCTTTTTAACGGTTGTGGCGTTATTAATCTTTCTATGAACCTCTCTAAAGCCAATATTATCGAAAGCTGCAAAATCAGCGGAGATTTTTTTGGCAGCGGCGATATCAATGAACTGGAAAAGTTACTTATTTCCCATACCTTAACTAAAAATAGCATAATGGAAGCGCTAAAAGATGTTGATCTACAGCATTATTTTAGCGCTCTAAATAAGGAGGATTTTTACCGCCTTTTTGTAAGTGGAAAGCCTTAGGGTGTTCAAAGAGTACAGCGATCCGATAACAGGTTATTACTGAAATAGACGCAACTGCCCCTTTAAAT
>WRKD01000119.1 GCA_009778255.1 Bacillota bacterium | reverse complement strand
GATGATGTTGATGCCTGACTGCATTGAGGATTTTGTCGGTGAGGATAACCCGGTACGGGTGATCGACGCGTTTATCGATAGCCTAGATTTAACGGCGATGAAGTTTAGAAAAAGCAAACCAGCAATCACAGGTTGCCCAGCTTATAACCCCTCCGACATGCTAAAGCTATATGTCTACGGGTATTACAACCGGATACGCTCAAGCCGCAAACTGATGACCGAATGCTGCCGTAACATAGAGGTGATGTGGCTGATTGGGAAGCTCGTGCCGGATTTTAGGACGATAGCGGATTTCAGGAAGGAGAACGCCAAAAGTCTAAAGCTGGTATTTCGAGAATTTGTTAAGCTATGCGACAAGTTGAAGTTATACAACAAGGAGCTGTTGGCGGTTGACGGCACCAAAATCAGAGCGCAAAACAGCGATGACAAATGCTTTAATTCAGAAATATTGCAAAAGAAGCTGGCAAATATAGACAAGCATATAGCGGAATACCTGAGCGCTATGGAAAAAACCGACGCGGCGGAGCATGACGAAGCAATGACGCCTGAGCAAGTCCAGGCAGCGTTAATTGACCTGCTGAAGCGGAAGGAAAAATATGAGGGATATTTAACGGAACTTAAAGAGACCGGCGCCAACCGAGGGACGCCAAAATAAGTTCCTACAACCACACCCTTGCCCGGACAGATTATATGGCTGAAAAAAAGGTAGTTATCCGCATCAAGAAGGATAAAGAAAAGATCAAGGAGCGGATGTGCCTAGTGGAGCACCCGTTTGGTACAGTCAAGTGGTATCATGGAGCCCATTACCTGCTCTGCCGGGGGAAAGAAAAAACCAGCGGTGAACTAGGGCTGTCATTTTTGGCATACAACCTCAGGCGGGCAATAAGCCTCGTCGGCGTTGCCAAGCTCATAGCGGCGGCAAAAGAGTAATAATACACGCAGTTTTTTTTATTTTTTACATAAAGCTACATATGCTTGAGAAAATAGTCAAAAATCCTGGTACAATAAACTTGTGATAAATCGAAAACTACCTAAAATTAGGTAGTTTTCGGACAGATTGTGGCGGAGGGGGCGGGATTCGAACCCGCGTGGGCTTGCGCCCAAACTGATTTCGAGTCAGCCCCGTTATGACCACTTCGATACCCCTCCATTTTTTATTAGCCGCCTTAGAAGTTTACTATAAAAATATACCATAAAGTTAGCAAACGGGCAAGAAAAATTTAAACCCCAAATTTTAGCGGATTTTGTTGCGCCTACCAGCCGCCCTATGCTATACTTAAGCCACTTGCTGGGAGATTTTAGTTAATGATAGGAGTTTTTGATGACAGAAAAGCAAGCAGAATATAAGCAAACAGAAAACAACCATACTGATCAAAAACCGCTTATACAATGGTATCCCGGTCATATGGCAAAAGCTAAGCGGCGTATTGATCAAGATATGGATATTGTTGATATTATTATTGAAGTAGCAGACGCTCGCGCTCCACTTAGCTCTATCAATCCAGATATACGCGCATATGCGAAGCGTAAGGGGCATGTACTGCTTTTTAATAAAGAAGATTTGGCAGATCCTCAACAAACAAAGCTCTGGCTTAAAGAGTATCGCCATCAGGGGTTGATTCCTGTGGCAATTAATAGTTTGCATAAGCAGGGATTACGATATTTAAGCGCGGCAGTGGAGGAAGCAGCTGAACCTTTATACGCTCGTTTAAAAGCTCGTGGCCGTTTGCCTCGTGCTGTACGCGCTATGGTCATTGGCGTACCAAATTGTGGAAAATCGACGGTTATCAATGCCTTGGCGCCTACGGCTGCCGCCAAAACAGGCAATATGCCCGGAGTTACTAAAGGCCGTCAGTGGGTAAAAACCAATATTGGTTTGGAATTGCTGGATACTCCCGGTATATTATGGCCACGTTTTGCTACTTACGATACTGCTTTTAAACTGGCTGTTTTGGGTTGTATTAGCGATTTGGTTTATCCGGTATACCAGGTGGCGGTCGATTTAACTTTGTGGCTGGCTGAACATGCTCCAGATGCTGTGCGGGAACGTTATCGGTTAATCGAACTGCCGAAAACTGCCGAAGAGATATTGTGGGCAATAGGGGCTAAACGCGGGCTATTGGGCGCTGGAGGTATAGTTCGCACGGAAGATACTGCACTTTTGCTGATGCAGGAGTTTCGTGGCGGTAAGCTGGGACGTCATACTTTGGATAAATTTAGGGCGTGAATTTATTATTTAGTGACATAGTCATTTACTAAAGGAGTATTCTAATGAAACGTGAGCTGCGTATTTTTCTTTTACCGGTAATTTTATTATTACTTGCGCCATTACAGGGAGCAGCGGCTTTGCCAGATGATCTGTTGCATGCCAGCAATATTGGCTTAGCCGAAAATGTAAGGCTTACTCAAGGAATATTTTGGAGCAGTACCCATAATGATCGTGTTACAGAGAATTACTTTGAATATACGCCTAATGATACAGTAACACCGATCATTGCCTATGGCAATTATATATATGGCGGTAATCCTTTAGCTCGCTTATCAGAAATTGTGGAAAATCGTGGTCAACATGTTATTGCTGCTGTTAACGCCGATTATTTTAATATGTCTACCAGGGTACCCATCAGTACCGTAATAGAAAACGGAGTACTTAAAGGTAATGAAGGCAGCGCTTGGGTCAGCGTGGGTTTTTATGAGGATGGTCGTATACTGCTGGGGCGGCAAAACCTTGCGATGTCGCTTAACATTTACGATAAAGAATACATTATAGGCAAGCTGAATAAGGAATTAACCGCAAAAAGCCAGAGTATACAATTGTTCAGCAGCGACTACGATCTAACCACTAAAGCCGCTATACCCAGCGTTTATGCCGTATTGCGCGTAACTGAAGGGTATTTAGGCGTAAATCGTACCGTTACGGCTTATGTAGAAAGTTCCGGAACTGCGACGGAGCCTATAGATATTCCCTCTGCTTGCTTGGTAGCGGCCCTAAGCCAGGATAGCGACAATGAGATAGCTAAAGCAGCCTTAGCAGCTTTTGCCCCGGGGCAGCAAGTAAGTATAACTATAAAAGGCGATGCAGCTTGGAATGATATAGTATATGCAGTGGGAGGCGGAGAAAAACTATTAACAAATGGCCAGGTGGTGGCGCCGGAATTTTCTGCTGGTTCGAAAGAATCTTTTATGCCGCGTACTGCCATTGGCTTAAGAGCAGACGGTAGTTATATTTTTTATACTGTGGATGGGCGGCAAAAAGGTTACAGCGTTGGTTTAACTCTTACGGAAGTAGCGCAGCGGCTAATTGAACTGGGTTGTATAGAAGCTGTTAATTTGGATGGAGGTGGTTCTACAACTTTATCTGCGCTTTATCCGGGGCAGGAAAGCTTAAAAACTATCAACAAACCTTCCGATGGTTCTTTGCGCACTTGCGCTAATTATATACTGTTGATCAACCATGGCAGCACTTTAGGCGAGGCGGAACATTTACATATTTATCCATACGATAGCCTGATATTAGCCGGGGCTTCAGTAGATTTTACTCTAACCGCTACTAACGCGGATTATAATCTTGCCAAACTGCCTTATGGCAGTACAAATTTTTTTATAGATAATGAGGCTTTAGGCAGGGTAGATGAAAATGGCCGCTTTACTGCAGGCCGTATGCCTTTAAGCGGCTATATAAGAGCACAAAGTGGCGCTATCGAAGCTAGAGCGCGTATTACCGTAGTGGATAAAGTGGATAGTATATCTATGATATACGCAGATAGCGGCAACAGTGTAGGGCAGTATATCACTTTATATGGCGGCGGTAGCGTGAAACTGGGTATGAGCGGTTTTTATAATCATTTAAACGTTAAGGCGGATGCGGCGTCTTTTAAGTGGGACCTTAGTGAGAAAATAGGCGCTATAAATGAGGAGGGTTTGCTAACCGCCAACCCAGATGCCGACGGAGGTGAGGGGATATTAACTGCTTCTTTAGGCGAAGTGAGCGTATCTGTGACGGTGCGCGTTAGTAATAGAGCTGATTTAATTGAAGATTTTGAGAACTTTGCGGGATGGGAGAAACCTGGCCTTGCTTTCAGACCAAATGCAGATAAATCTTTGGTACGTTACGGCACAAAAAGTGGCGTTGTGGAGTATGATTTCAGTGTATTGGATGTAGATGACCTGGATGATGAAAATCATCGTCTTATTGTGCCGCTTGATTTGAAAGTTACGGATAATCCCAATTATTTGAATTTCTGGCTCTTGGGCGACGCTTCGGACAATCAACTTACCATAACCTTGCAGCAAGGTGAGATCATTACATCATTACCCGCGGCAATACTGGATTTTGCAGGATGGCAATACATTTCACTGCCTTTACCTTCGGGAATTACAGGCTTAGACAGCTTAATTATAAATCAAAACAATGAGAAAAGCGGCGCCATATATCTGGATCAAATTATGAGCGCTCACGGTCATTATACAGATAATGAACCGCCTCTGATAGAAGTTGAAGTAGGAGATGACGTAATAATTGCCGTAATAACGGATGTGCTGGATAAGGAACTTAAAGCCTCTAATATCCGTCTTACCTATGATGGCTTACCTCTGGCTTTTAATTATGATCCGGCTAGTAGCAAGCTCAACGCAGTTTTACCGCCAGACGACGGCTGCGCTCATCGTCTGAGTGTTGTGGCGCGGGATAAAAGCGGCAATGTAGCCCGGTGTTCCGTAGATATTGAAGCCAGCGAAGTACAAACACAACCATTTATCGATATGAATGGGCATTGGGCTTTACGCTATACCACTTACCTGTATCAGCAGGGAATAGTAAACGGCATTGCCGGGGATAAGGGATTTAGTTATGCGCCGGATACCAATATGAACCGCGCTCAGTTCGCGGTGATCATGTGTAACTGGTTAGGGGTAGATACTGAACAATACTTTGATCTTGAGCTGCCTTTTGCAGATGTTTTAGCTATAGGAGAATGGGCTTACCCCGCCATTTCCGCTATGTATGCTCTGGGCGTGACTAAGGGCAGCGCCTTAAACGGCCAGCTCTATTATAACCCTGCCAGCCCTATCAGCCGCGCCGAAGCCATGACAATGATCGGCCGTACCCTGGAAAGGGGTTATGCCGAATCTACCCTTTCTTTTGTGGACACCGCGAGTGTTCCGGAATGGGCGGCGCCTTATGTGCGTATCTTGGTTGAGCTACAAGTAGTGAGCGGTATGGATGGCAACCGTCTGGCACCCTCTGCTTATGTCACTAGAGCGCAGGTAGCAAAGATGTTATACAGCTTGATCTAGGAGATTTTATGCGTATTATGCACTTTGCCGGCGGCGGGGATATCGGCGGCGCGAAAACTCATATACTCTCTTTAGTGCGGGAACTTATGTCAGATCATGAGGTCTGCTTGATTAGCTTTCGCAAAGGGGCTTTTGCGGAGGAAGGGCGCTCTATGGGCCTTGATGTGCATGATACCGATTTTGGCCTAAATGTGGTGAATGCTTTACGTATGGCTTTGTCGGTTGTGGACGAATTTAAACCGGATATTATTCATTGCCATGGAGCTAAGGCCAATATGATGGGGGTTTTGGTAAAATGGCGGCGCTGCATCCCCATAGTCACCACTGTGCATTCCGATCCCAAGCTGGATTATTTAGGTTCTCCGCTCAAGCAATATACTTTTGGTTTAATAAATGCCCTCTCCTTGCGACACGTGGATTATTTCATGGCTGTGGCGGGAAGTATGGATAAAAACCTTATCGAACGGGGTTTCGACCCGCAACGTATTTTCACCATCTATAATGGCTTAGATTTCTCTTTGGCTACGCAACAGCCCACTTTAGCAAAAAAAACGGAAGAAATTGTGGTGGGCATAGCAGCCCGCCTATCGCCCATAAAGGATATAACTACTCTTTTGCAGGCATTTGCTATAGCACATAAAAAGAACCCCCGTTTAAGGTTAAAGATAGCCGGTACGGGTGAAGATGGGCCAAGCTTACGCGGGCTTGCGCAAAAATTGGGCATCACAGAGTGGGTGGATTTCTTGGGCTGGGTAACAGATATTGAGGGTTTTTACGCTCAGGTAGATATCAATGTGCTGACCTCTTTATCGGAAACATTTCCCTATTCCTTGCTGGAAGGAGCCTACAAGCACTGTGCAGCCATAGCCAGCTGCGTGGGAGGAATACCGGCTTTGATAGAGCATGGCCGCGACGGTTTTTTATTCGAACCGCGCGATTTTGAAGCTTTAGCAGAGTATATTTATCGGCTTTCTTTAGATGAAAAATTGCGTCATGAGTTGGCAGAAAGCCTCTTTAAACGGGCAGAATCTGAATTTTCTCTTCAACGGATGAAAGAAGTACAAGAGGCGGCTTACGAGACTATTACCCATATAAAAAAGAGGCAGGGGCGTCAGGGCGCGGTCATTTGTGGTGCTTACGGGCGCGGCAATGCCGGCGACGAGGCTATTTTACAGGCTATTATTGCCCAGATGAGAGAGATAGATAAAGATATGCCGCTTACAGTGATGAGCCGTAACAGAAAAGAAACCAGGTTAAATCATCATAGTAATGCAATTTATATTTTTAATATTATTAGTTTTATAGGTAGTTTACGGAAATCTCGCATCTTTATTAATGGCGGCGGTAGCTTGATACAGGATGTTACTTCTTCACGTTCTTTATTCTTTTATCTTTTTACTCTACAAGCCGCTAAATGGTGCGGCTGCCGCGTTATTATGTATGGATGCGGTATTGGGCCGGTGCTTTCCGCAGCTAACCGACATATTGCCGGATGGGTGCTTAACCGCACCGTAGAGATCATTACCCTGCGTGATAATATTTCCCGCAGCGCTTTAAAAGAAATGAGGGTAGACAAGCCGCAAATATTGCTGGCTGCCGACCCTACCATTAATATAAAAAAATCTGCGGCTAATGCGGTAAAGCAAGCCTTTATTGCAGAAAATGTGCCTCCACAATGCCCTAAAATTGGCTTTTGCTTGCGCAACTGGCCAAATTTTAATGCGGCGATCCCCATAGCTTTATCTGCCGCCTATGCTTATGAAAAATACGGGCTGACACCGGTATTCGTGCCCATAGAATTACCACGGGATATCGCTGCGGCAGAGCAAGTATTGCCCCATATGACAGTTCCATATTATATGTGCCGCAAGCGTCAAAAGGCGGAAGATCTTATAGGCATGCTGGGCTCGATGGAGGTGGTAGTAGGCATGCGCTTGCACGCTTTAGTTTTTTCCACCCTGGGAGGCGCACC
>WRKD01000118.1 GCA_009778255.1 Bacillota bacterium | reverse complement strand
TTATCCCTTCTTCTATCGGTATCGCCGTCGCTGTCCGCATCGCCGTCGCCGTCCGTATCGGGATCATCGTCGCCAGGTTCATGCCCCGGCGGCATTTCGGTCGCCGTAAATACCCACACAAACTGCGCTTCCTTATTTTGAAACTCATTACCGGTAGTGGGGCCATCTAACTCGATCTCGATGCGGACCCTAACGCGTTCGCCTGGTTGAAGCTGTTTGGGAAAAGTGCGTTTACCTATTATGGCGCCCACTTTCAGGTCTATTTTCTCGCTGATATCAACGCCTGTGATCCTGTTGACAGTAATTGTTTCATATTTGTCGCCTGCGAAAGAATCTACAGTTAAAATTTTATTATTGGGAAAAGAGATTCCGGGAGAAGTTTCCAGTTCAACACCGTCGATAAAAGTCTTCATATCAAGCTTTTGCGCTAAAATTACTTCCTCTACATGGCCGTCATCAAAATGGCCTATTTCATGACCTTTTAAACAACCCACCAACAATTCCAGCTCTACGGGGAAATCTGCTTCGTTGGTGATGGTTATTGTAGAATTATCTTTGTCTCCTGGAGACATATTTTTAAGAGTAAAACTGGTGTCTTTTGCGGGAAAGTAGCTTTTCGTCGCACTATAATCTGCATCATCTTCCGCTTTAAGCTTGGGCTCGTAATCAATACCGAAATTTTTAATTTCATCATATCTATCGCCCGCAGCGGGCTGTACGGCAGACACCCAATACAAACCTAAGTTCTGATGCACCGTTATTTCCCAATCCGGAAGCTTGGCGAGTGCAGCATGGTTAGCGCCTAGAAGAAAGACCAGTATTATTGCGGTAAGAAATATTAAAATTGAATTCTTAAAGGTGATCATAATGTTTTACCTAATCTCGCTCTCTCTAGTTTTTAGCTGCTGAAACAGCGATCGTAAATTCTCTTAGTGCATTCTCGGCGTCTTCGAAAGATATATGCTGAGTGACAGAGCAGGTATTTCTTATAACTATAATTTCAATCTAATTGTACACCATGCCACTCGCAACTCACTCACACCGCACACTTTTCTCACTTGCAACTAGTAATTTTTTTCCATATTTTATTGTACACCCTTGCGCTCACGCCCCGCTCACGCCCTATACTTTTTTCACTAACAACAAAAAAATTTTTTAAACTTTTCTTCAAACTTTTAACCTCAAACTACCATGATTTTATTACAAAATCCTCTAGAATCCTGAATTCTATGCAATCTCTTTCCCTGTTTTCGCTCATTAAAGCAAAAAAACTTTAAAACAATACACATCATTGGCACATTGTCTTAAAGTCTTGAATTCTATGTTTTTGAGGCAAATTACGGCGATTGAATATCGAATTTTAAATGTAATCTTTCCCGCTGATTACGTAAGAAAAACTGCTCGCTTAGACGGGAAACAACTAAATTAGCTGCACTTTCTGTTGACACGGTAATCATAAGAATAACTTGTGCTTTAGAATATTCTGCGAACATATCGCCTTTTCTTAATGTTAGCATACAACATTCATAAAGGCTTTTTTTAGCAGCAGAAAGTATTTTTTCCGGCACCTCGGCATTTCTATCGCCATATATTTCTATGAGAATCAAAACAATAGTATAATCTCTTCTGGCAGATTGGCGTGATTCGTATCTGTAAATATCTCGAAAAGCTTCAAAATTGCAAAACAATGCTTTATTAAGGGAGCTTATTTCCTTAAGTTCTTCTAAAATCTGCCCCACGTCGTAGGTAGAAGGGTTATTATTTCTTTTTAATTTTTTATATATATTATTAAGAGTATCGGAAGCCCGTATACCCACTTCATTATACAAAATATTAAAATAGTTTTCTATAAGGCTAATAGCTTGCGCATCCTTGCCTTTATCGCACATACCCCTAACCATACGCATATAAACCGCTTCTTCTAAAGGCTCCAAGGCTATTGCTTTATCGCATATCAAAAACATTTTATCATAAAAGCCATTTTCCATATATAGATCGGATAGAAGACAAACAGAATCAATATATATACGTTTATAACGGTTTATTACCGCATAGGACTGTGTATCGTCGCAAATCAAATACAGCAAATACTCGCCATTATATAAATCTACAGCCTTCTCTAATAGAGTTATTTTTTCTTCAGTTGGTAATTGAGCGTTAATTGCTTTATTATAGCAATCTTCCATGGTATAAATATCGATGCGCATATCGATAGCTGTGTTCAACATATAAGTTTTATTATTAAAAATTATGCAATCCGCCCCATTGCCATCCATCAAAATATGCCTTAATCTATACACCAGATTATGTAAAGCCTTATAAGTATCGCCATTTTGATCTTCGCCCCAAATGACATCGCAAATAGAACTTGCTGGCACAGGTCTATTTTTATTAATTATAAGCATATTTAGTAATTGTAAAAGCTTTGTTGTTCTCCTAAAGCTCTCCGATACTATATTGCCATTTACTTTAATACAGAAATTGCCTAATGTTGTTATTTCTATCATTTAACACTATCTCCTAAAAAATCGTATCTGCAACAAATACAAAACAAATAACCAATATCTTTCAATAATTAATGATAAACGAATATTCTATAAAAATATTAGAAATAATTTAATTATAGTATAGGGCGGGCTTCGCCTGCAATCCAAGGAGTCGGGAGCGGCGCAGCCCAGTGGCTAGTGGCTAGTGAAGGAATGTTTTGCTATGCAAAAATAGTTGAAAGTAAAACATGCAGCTTAACGGTTTAAACAACTTATTGTTTTAAAAGTTGTTGCAAGGTAAGTGACTAAAACAAAAAGTAGCCAGCCCGACTTTTATAGCCGGGCTGGGGAAAGGATCACCTATTTGTAGCAGGGCCACGATAATTACGCAGGTCGTCGCGGTTTTGACGAATGGAGATCACCAGTTTTTCTAAATTCTTCTCTAATTGCTGCAAAATATCATCAGACCATAGTAAAGCATTACGTTGCAGCTCGGCAGCTGCATCTTCGGCTTGATGCACAATTTCCTGCCCTTTACGCATAGCTTCCCGATAAACTTCTTCTTGAGTTACCAAATGGGCTGCCTGATCGCGTGCTTCCGCTAAAATCCTTTTACCTTGAGTTTCCACGCTTTCTAGTAGCTTATCGCTTTGAGATAATACCTGTTGCGCCTGTTTAAGCTCATCCGGCAGATTAGCGTGTATTTTGTCGATAAATTCCAAAATCATGTCGCCATCCACCATCACTTTGCCGGTAAGCGGGATGCGCGAAGCATTGGTCACATGCTGCTCCATTTCTTGCAAAACATTATGTAACTCCATTTTACTACTCTCCTTCCACTTATATACACAGCTAATCAAATGCTCTTTCCTGCGATTTTCGCTAACAAATATCCACTAACGCGGTCTTCGACCGCAAGTGCTGAGTGTTGAATGTTGAGTTGTGGAATGTTTTCGCGAAGCGAAAACGATTATACAAAAACATGCAGCTTAAAAGTTTGAACAACTTGTTTTATAGAAGTTGTTGCAGGGTAAGTGGCTAATCAGTGTTCTAAATAATATAAGGCTGTATCACCGTACACACTGTGCTTTAATATACTAAACCCATCTGGTAGATAAACTTCCTCTTTAGCGGCAGTTTCCGCTATGATCAAACCACCAGATTCTAATGCGCCGCCTTCCAGAACAGCCATAATGGCTTGGGTCATTATTGTTCCGCCATATGGGGGGTCGAGAAATATAATTTCATAGCTTTGTGGCATTTGACGTAAAAAACGTATAGCATCGCCAAAAAAGATTTCTGCTCCCGCTAAACGGCAATTAGCCACATTATGGCGTAACGCTTTTAAAGCCGCCTTATCGTTTTCGATAAATAGGGATGTTGCTGCACCGCGGCTTAAAGCCTCAAGCCCTAAAGCACCGCTGCCGGCAAACGCATCTAGCACCTTTGCCCCCGGCAAACGCATCATGATCACGCTAAACAACGCTTCACGCACACGGGAGGCAGTGGGCCGCGTATGAATACCCGGCGGCGCTATAAGCCGCCGCCCTTTTGCCAGGCCCGCAATAATACGCATTAAACACCACCCTCTAGATTATTCTCTTTTCAATGCATTCCTCCTGCATTTAATAATAATAAAAAATAGGCGGCTTAAAAGCCGCCTATTTTCTTACATCATGCCGTAACCGCCTCCGGGAGGTGCAGCCATAGCAGGCTCTTCTTTAGGAATATCGGCCACTAAAGATTCGGTGGTCAGCAACATAGCGGCAATGCTGGCTGCATTTTGTAACGCGGAACGTGTTACTTTAGCAGGATCCACAATACCGGCTTTAATCATATTTTCATAAACCTCGGTAGAGGCATTGAAGCCTATGCCTTTATCCATGCTCTTTACTTTTTCTACTACCACAGCGCCTTCCATACCCGCATTACTGGCGATTTGTTTAAGCGGCTCTTCAAGTGCTTTTTTCACAATATTGACGCCGGTCATTACATCACCCTCGGCTTCAAGCGCTTCAACTGCGCCTAAAACTTCGATCAAAGCGACGCCGCCGCCGGAAACAATACCTTCTTCAACTGCTGCACGGGTAGCGGAAAGAGCATCTTCAATACGCAGCTTTTTCTCTTTAAGTTCGGTTTCGGTTGCCGCGCCAACTTTAATAACTGCTACGCCGCCGGCTAGTTTAGCCATGCGTTCCTGCAGTTTTTCTTTATCGAAATCCGAGGTGCTATCTTCATACTGGCGCTTGATTTGCTGTACGCGGCCCTTAATTTCCGAGCTTTCGCCTTTGCCGTCTATAATGGTAGAGGTATCTTTAGTGATCTTCACCTGACGCGCCCCTCCCAACATATCCAAGGTGGTATTTTCAAGCTTAAGGCCCATATCTTCAGTGATAACGCGCCCGCCTGTAAGAATAGCAATGTCTTCCAACATAGCTTTGCGGCGGTCGCCAAAACCAGGGGCTTTAACAGCCACGCAAACAAAGGTGCCGCGCAGCTTATTCAAGATAAGCGTAGCCTGAGCTTCGCCCTCTATATCTTCGGCAATGATCAGCATCTGTTTGCCGCTTTGCACTACTTTTTCCAGTACCGGTAAAATATCCTGAATAGCGGCTATTTTTTTATCCGTAATAAGAATACAGGGCTCTTCCAGCACAGCTTCCATTTTATCTGTATCTGTAACCATATAGGGAGAAACATAGCCCCGGTCAAACTGCATACCTTCTACAACTTCGTGGGTAGTTTCAAAACCCTGGCTTTCTTCTACAGTGATCACGCCGTCATTTCCCACTTCTTCCATAGCCCCGGCAATTAAATCGCCAATTTCCGTTTCATTGGCCGATACACTTGCTACCTGAGCAATTTCCGTTTTCGAAGCCACGGGTTGGGAATTTTTCTTCAGCTCTTCAACTGCTGTGGCAACCGCCATTTCAATTCCTTTTTTTATTACCATAGGATTAGCGCCGGCGGCAACATTTTTCAAACCTTCCCGTATAATAGCTTGAGCCAGCAAAGCTGCGGTGGTAGTACCATCGCCGGCTACATCATTGGTTTTGGTTGCCACTTCTTTAACTAATTGGGCACCCATATTCTCAAGCGGGTCTTCTAACTCGATTTCTCTGGCTATAGTCACGCCGTCATTGGTAATAAGAGGTGAGCCGAATTTTTTTTCTAAAACCACATTGCGCCCTTTAGGGCCCAGGGTAATTTTAACGGCGTCACTTAAAGCGTTAACGCCGCGCTCTAGAGCAGAGCGCGCTTCTACATCGAATACGATTTGTTTAGCCATAATAAATTCCTCCCAAAATTACTTATAGTATCTTGATCTTACCTAACAAAAAATCAACAACCATTATTATCAGCCGAAACCGCCTTAGCCAATTATCGCCAAAATATCCCGCTCAGAGTTTAATATCATATAATCTTCGCCACCCTGCTTAATCTCGCTGCCTGCGTATTTGGCAAACAGCACGCGGTCGCCCACTTTAACTTCCATAGGCGCGCGCTCTCCGTTATCTAACAATTTACCGGGCCCTATCGCCAATACTTCCCCTTCTTGAGGTTTTTCCTTTGCCGTATCCGGCAGCACTATGCCGCCTTTTGTAATTTCTTCCGAATCGATTTGCTTGATCAGCACACGATCTCCCAAGGGTTTGATATTCATTTATAATCCTCCTTCTCCAAAATAGTTCTTTTATGTTGCTAGCACTCTCTTAACGTGAGTGCTAATCGCAATTTATATAATAATCAAGAAATGTCAAAGTAGCAAATCTTGTTTCTCGGCAAAATACACATAAATTGCGAAAAATATCGCTTTTTTCTTTAAATATCTCGTGTTTTCTTCCGATTTTGTTTTTATACAATCTATTAACATGCACTTCCTTTTTCGTCGAAAGAAATAAGGAGTCAGAAGTGGGTTGGGAAGTGGGGGGCCAGAATTCAGAATCTTGGTTGCATGCGAAGCCCGACCTATGATATACTTGTGACACATTAAAAAAAGAGGTGGTTATAATGCTTATTGAAAATAGAGAAAAAATGATATTGGCGCTGCGGGAAGCAGCGCCACAAGGAAGAATTAGTTGTGAAGAAGCCCGCGCTTTAGCGGAAAATATCAACCTTCCGTACGAATTGGTAGGAGAAGCCGCTGACGAATTGGGTATAAAAATTCAGGCTTGTCAGCTGGGCTGTTTTGAATAAAATAGGGGTCATTATACATAACCGATTTGTTTTTTAACAACGCTTCCTCCGCTATATTTATTACGGAGCTTTGGCTTTTCTATTTTGCCGGTGGCATTACGCGGTACATTATCAAAAATTATTCTATGCGGCCTTTTATAACGTGGTAATTGTTCGCAATAATGTTGTATCTCGCTCTCGCCGCATTCCATGCCAGCTTTGACTTCGATGATAGCGGCAGATATTTCGCCCAAACGATAATCCGCTAAGCCAATTACGGCTACATCCTTTATTTTGCTATAGCCACGTAAAAAATCTTCTATTTGCACTGGGTAAATATTCTCACCACCGGTGATTATTACATCCTTTTTCCTGTCTACTAAGTATATAAAGCCGTCTTTATCTTCGCAGGCCATATCCCCTGTATAAAGCCAGCCGTTTTTAATGGCATCTGCGGTAGCTTTTTCATCTTTATAATAGCATTTCATAACACTGTCGCCATATAATAATAGCTCCCCTACTTCACCTTGCTTTACCCTTTCCCCGCCTTCATCCACAATTTTTGTTTGCCAGCCATAACCTGCTTTGCCGATCGCCCCCACTT
>WRKD01000117.1 GCA_009778255.1 Bacillota bacterium | reverse complement strand
GTCATGATATAGACATAGCTGTACATAACCAGCCTCCTAATTAAGGGGATTGCGGCGCGAAGGCCGCAATGACGAGAAAATGATAGTTGAGCTAATTTGGCAGAGTTGTAAAGCTAGTTTTTAGAGGCGCCCATATGGAAAATGCTTGAGTTTATTAATAAAACACATTATAATATTATTAGCCATGTTGTAAAATGAGTAGTGTTCATATAGCCAGGTATGACATGATTATTAAGATTATATAGTCATAATAACCGTTAAATATCAAGGCAAACGTTAATTTTTACGCGAACAATTACTGTTTTATGAAAATGTGTAACCGAAGGAGGTATACCATGAAAAAGCGTATACTTTATCCAACCATCATCCTGGCAGTTCTGTTGCTTATGCTTACAGCCTACGTTATCCTGCCCCAGCCTCCATCCGGGCAAGACGCGGAGAATTCGGTCGAATCAATTGTGGAGGATACAATCACACCTATTGAAGCAGACCCTCCAACGCCAATAGAACTCGAAAAACCTTTCCCCGGCAAAATAGCCATTATTACTAATGACATTACTGGTTGTTCGGGCGAAGAATACTTCTCTGCTCGGGAAATAGTGAGAAAATATGGCGAAGATAAAATTATCCATAAATGTTGGCCGGTCAAGTTCCCTGAAGAAGGGGAGGAAATGATCAGGATAGTTCAGCAGATAGCTAGAGACCCCGATATCAAAGCACTGGTTATCGACCAAGCGGTTCAGAATACCATGGCTGCTGTGGATAAACTTTTAGAAATACGCAACGATATGTTCTTGGTGGCAATTCAGCCTGTGGAAAACCCCCCGGATATAGCCAAAAGGTTCAACTTAATATTAAACGCGGATGAAATAAGTATGGGCGAAACTATGCCAAGGCAGGCGCAAAAAATGGGCGCTAAAACCTTTGTGCATCTTTCTTTTCCTCGTCATTTATCGTACCAACTGATTTTTGCTCGTCATGAAATGTTGAGGGAAAACTGTGAATCGTTGGGTATAGAGTTTGTTTCGCACATTGTACCAGATATGATCGATATCGGTAGAGATGAAGCGCAGCAGGCTATGCTTGAAGAAATACCGAAATTGGTGGCGCAATACGGTCAAGATACTGCTTTCTTTACCACCAACTGCGGACTACAGGAATCACTGATCAAAGCAGTGACGGATACTGGAGCTATCTATCCGCAACCCTGCTGCCCCTCTCCTTTTCACGGTTTTCCATATGGCTTATTAGGCTTGGTTTCTCTTGTGGATGATGTATATTACGTGTTTGGTATTGAAGATACTATCGCATTGGTTACGGATCAGATTATCGATAAACTGGCTGAAAAAAATATGTTAGGACGTGTTTCTAACTGGCCGGTACCTTCAACTTATCTCACTACATACGCTGGCGCTGAATACGCTATTAAGTGGATCAATGGCGAAGCGCCAAAAGAAGGCGTCGATGTGGCTTTGCTGGAGCAGTGCATGGCCGATTACGCCGGCGTGCCATGTTTTGCCCGCACCTTGGGCAGTCATGAGACTGATGTTGATGTGGCGGAGGGTGAGTGCCCCAACTGGTTTTTCGTAAGCGAGGATTATATAACGTATTAGGGGTGTTGATACGGTGCAAAAGATATATTTAATACCGCTGATTTGATCGTCATTGCGAGAGCCGAAGGTTCGTGGCAATCCAGGAAAGGCTGGCACAACAACATCTAAAACAACATTTGTGTCAATGAAAATTGTTTTCATATGCCAAGCCTCATCTTTTTGATATCTTCCAAACTGCCGACATCCACGCCCTTTAATATCCCAATAAGGCTGTCTGTAGGAGATTTTTATGGCTTTTAAAGGTGAATATAATGTTTTTTGCTGATTTTCATATCCACTCTAAATATTCCCGCGCCACCAGCCGGGAGTGCTCCCCGGAAGTATTAAGCCTCACCGCGGCGCGTAAAGGATTGCATTTACTGGGCACAGGGGATTTTACCCATCCGGGCTGGCGGCAGGAATTACAGGAAAAACTCCTGCCGGCAGAGGAAGGTTTGTATTCACTTGCTCAGGAATTCAAGTTGCCTGGGCAACTCCCAGCCAAGGCTATAGAGCCAAGATTTATTATATCTGGAGAGATATCTTCTATATACAAGCAGGACGGTAAAGTTCGCAAGGTACATAATGTAATATTGCTGCCCAGCCTGGAAGCGGCACAAAAGCTCTCGGTGCGTTTGGAACTTATTGGCAACCTGCATTCCGACGGCCGCCCTATTTTGGGTCTTTCCAGCCGCGATCTGCTGGAAATAACCTTGGAAGCCTGCGCAGAGGCTATTTTCATTCCTGCTCATATCTGGACCCCGCATTTTTCCCTCTTTGGCGCATATTCCGGTTTCGATGATCTTAGGGAATGCTTTGGCGACTTAAGTGGGCATATACATACCTTGGAAATGGGTCTCTCTTCCAACCCACCCATGAATTGGCGACTTTCTGCTTTAGACAAATACACTTTATTATCTAATTCGGATGCCCATTCCCCGGCAAAACTGGCTCGCGAAGCCAATATTTTTTCTACGGAGCTTTCTTATCCTCATATAGCGCAATCTTTGCGGAAAAGTTGTAACGAAGGGTTTCATGGTAATATAAAGTTCTTCCCGGAAGAGGGCAAATACCATTACGACGGGCACCGCGACTGTGGGGTATGCCTTAAGCCTGCCGAAACCAAAGCCTATGGAGGAATTTGCCCGGTATGCGGCGGACGCATCACTTTGGGAGTATTACATAGGGTAGAAGAATTGGCAGACCGCCCGGAAGGTTTTAAGCCTTTAACGGCTAAGAACTTCGAGAGTTTGGCGCCATTATCCGAGGTGATATCCGCTGCTGCCGGTTTTTCCTCTATCAGTCAAAAAGGGCAAAAAATATATGAAGCGCTCTTGGGTAACCTGGGTACGGAGCTATTTGTGCTGCGACAAGCTTCACTATCTGACATCGAAAACTCAGGGGGGCCTCTGGTGGCAGAAGGGATACGGCGGCTTCGTGCAGAAGAAGTGAGGCTTTTACCCGGATATGACGGTGTTTTTGGCAAAATTATTCTACTGGATGAAATTGAGCGTCAGCGTATTTTAGGGCAAACCCATTTATTCGGCGGCTTTATGGAAGACGGTAAATTAAGTAAGGATCACGCTAGAGATAAAACAGCTAAAAAATCCGCAAAAACCCCTAACTCAGCCGAAGCCAAAAAAACAGAACCAAGCAGCATGGTAAAGGCATTAAACCTGAATAAGGAGCAACAGGATGCGGTTTATTCTGTGCAACCGGTCGTTTCTGTTATCGCCGGACCAGGAGCAGGCAAAACCCGTACCCTGGTTGCGCGTATCGTTCATTTGCTTAAGGAAGGCGGGGCTAAGCCCGCTCATATAACAGCTGTCACCTTCACCAATAAAGCGGCGCTGCAAATGCGACAGCGCCTGGAAGAGGAGCTACAAGATAAAAGAACAGCCAGGGCTGTTAATATAGGAACTTTTCACGCTATTTGCCTGCGCCTGTTAAGGGCAAAGCCGGGTAATACGTGCATCACTTTGCTTAATGAGGCAGACGCGCTCTTGCTGATAACAGATATTTTGTCTGCACACGGCTTAGGCCTTTCACCCCGGGATACTCTGCGCCAAATATCTTTACTGAAAAATGGAATAAAATCTAGCAGCCATCAAGAAGATATATTCCGCGGGGTATTTGAAGAATTCCAGAAAAAACTGGCAGATTACGGCGTACTGGATTATGACGATATTTTGCTAAAAGCGTTAACACTGGCGCAGGATAAGCAAAAATGCTTCACCCATTTACTGGTAGATGAGTTCCAAGATATAAACCGACTTCAATACAACTTACTAAAATCATGGGGGAACATGAGCTCCAGCATCTTCATTATCGGCGATCCGCATCAATCCATTTACAGCTTTCGCGGTTCGGCAACAGAATGTTTCTCTTGGTTCTACCAAGATTATCCAGAAGCCAACTTGGTAAAACTGCATAAAAACTACCGATCTACACCGCAGATTATCGGCTGCGCTAATGCGGCCTATTTTGGGCAACAAGAAGATACTTTCCCCCAAATAGCGGCACAAGAAAAAAAAGGCGCCCAAGCGCGCCTACTACTAGCCGATGATGCGGCAATGGAGGCTTCATATATTACTAAAGAGATAAAACGTATGGTGGGCGGCTTAGATATGCTGGAAAGTGGCAAGCAGGAACATGGCAGTTTGCTGCGCAGCTTTGCCGATATTGCTGTATTATACCGCATCAACCGGCAAGCCGCCGTCTTTGATAGCTTTTTTAAAAAAGAAGGCATACCCTATACGGTAGCCGGTCGCGAAGAATACTTGTTCGATATTCAAGTAATCAATACACTGGCCTTTTTCCGGCTATTGCTCAACCCTTCCGATCAACTGGCCTGTCATCGCTGCCGGCAAAACATGGGGGAGCAACGGTTCGAAGAATTATGGAATAAATACCAACCATTAATACATAAAATCAAACCTAGCTCCTTGCTGAAAGAGTGGCTGGCAGATATGGGTCGAGATGATCCTGGTATGGCAGATAGCGCTAAGGCAGTTTCATTACCCCTGGAAATGCTCGCCCAAGCTGCTGTGCTTTATAACGATACACCTGATTTTTTACATGCTTTAGCCCTGGGACGAGAAGCCGATGTGCTGCGTAGCAGCAACACTAAGCGGGAAAGGCAGGCGGTGTCTTTAATGACTCTGCATGCTGCTAAAGGCTTAGAGTTTCCCGTGGTCTTTTTAGCCGGGCTAAATGAGGGATTATTACCTTATGCCGGTCAAAAAACTGCCGACAATATAGACGAAGAAAAAAGGCTGCTTTATGTAGGCATGACCAGAGCCGAGCAAGAACTTATACTGTCAACCTATGGCAAACCCTCGCACTTTATAAAAGATTTACCAGAAGAATTTATTGTTACAGAACAAATTCTAAGGCGCAAAGCGCCTCCCGGCTTCGATCAAGGCAGTTTGTTTTTTTAGCACCGTGTATAATGCACCTCTAATCATCTGCTAAAATCTATTTGATAATCAAGATCACACTATCCATTCCCAATACTGCTGCATAACGACCTTTCGAGGGAAGCAGTAAATTTAATTGGAAGCGCCCCGAACTATCTACATTCAAATTGTAAGTGGAGCGGGATGTATAGTTATTTTCATCATCTAACATATAAAGAATTAGCGGCGCTCCCGGTACGGCATAACCTTTTAGCGTCACTTCCGTCATTTCTAAACGACGAGGGCGCGTTCCCAAAATTAAACCTGCGCCTTCCGTTAATTCCGCCACCCCATAGATATCGGCATTGCCGTCTGTAGAGCCTTTATAAAAGCCAAGCCCGCAATAGAGCGCATCTTTAGCCAATAAGCGGGCGCCATATTCTCCCCGCAACAAAGATTCGGCTATGGCAAGGGCATCTGGCAAACCATATGCTAAGTATTCAAAATGTACCGGTATTCCCCTGGCTCTGGCTCTTGCCGTTGTATCGCCAAAGCGTGACGATATATGGGTAAAAGTTTTATTTTTTGCTAATTCAGCAGCTTGGCTGCGTGCCATATTAGTCAGCTCTTCAATACATATAAGCGGAGCACGAGATAATTTTTCCCGGCGTAAATTCAATTCCTGTAGCACAGCTGCTTCCAATTGAACAAGGGCTGCTGAAAAAGGAGCTTCATTCACATAAGTGATTATTGTTACGGTCCTAGTCACTTCATCCCAGCCAACTTCGGCATGAAAGCTCTCGCTAATGAACCGAGCCGGCACCAAAGTGCGGTTTTCCACAATACGCGCCGGTACATCCATTTGCACAGTATGATCGTTAACTAAAGCATTTTTGCTATCAATAATCAAAACCAGTTCATCTTCATTTAATGCTATGCCGACCTTTCTAGTTGCCGAATCCCAATCCACCGAAGCGCCCAGACTTTCAGCAATAGCCCGCAGTGGAATTAAGGTGCGTCCTGCTTCTATAAGGGGCGGTGTATCTAAAGATAAAACTGCTCCGTTAACTATCACTACAATAGGAGCATGTTCATCCTCCGCCGCAAAAGCAGTGACTGGCCCCATCAAAATAGCTAACAGCTGAATTATCGCCGCCCATAATAAGACCTTTTTCATATATACCCCATGATCAAAGTAGTATATCTCTCTTTTTTTAAGAGCTTATTTTTTATCCGCCTTACCCAGCAGCCAAGATAACAGTGCACTAATAATACTAAGGACAATAGCAGCTATAATTGCCATCCAAAAACTGTGAATCACAAAACCATTCACAACCGCTGTAACCATCCATAACACAAACCCATTGATCACAAGGGTAAAAAGACCCAAAGTAATAATGTTTAGCGGTAAAGAAAATAATAACAAGATTGGTCTGATAATTGCATTTAGCACACCTAGCACCAAAGCGGCTACAAAAGCGCTAAGCACATCGGTATGCACACCCTTTAACAATGTCGCTACTGCGATGAGTGCAAGCCCATTAATGATCACTCGCCAAGCAAAATTACGCATAATAAAATCTCCTTTAAAATTAGTTTTAAGAAAAGCTAAAACATCGTTATATATGGCTTAACCCTGTGGCAAGGTGAGCAGGGCAAAGCTTTTCTTCACTTCCATCGTTGTTTAAGCAGATAATGAACTTACCATTAGAATAAATGATCTTGCCCTCTTTGTCAAAAGTAAAGGACAATACACCTTTTTTAACTGTTTCAATAAGGCCTTTTTCTGTTAACCTCACTAATTCCCAAGATCTTGGCGCAATTCCCGGATATTTATCTCCCTGGTTAGTATTTTCTTTCAAAGCTTTAGAAGCATTTATTAAATTGCCTTCAATAAAAATCTCTTCCTCAGTTTTCTGCTGATTTTTTGCCGGATTAACCCCGCTACTACGTTTGGTAAGTGTTTCGCCTGTGTATTTTAAAGAAAAAAAGCTCAGCCAGTTAAATATAGCTTTCAGTATTCGTACCGGTATTAAAGCTATATCCAGGAGTGAAAAAGATTTGCCTTTTTTGTTTTGTTTAGGCCTGCGAATACAATAAAGCAAACCATCTGTAGCTTCCATTGGACTAATAAAATCGTATGCCGCGTCTGCTAGCATTTCGCAGATATCTCCCGAGCGTAGATCTAATCTATTTAAAGCATAGGCGCTTATATGAGCCGTTTGTCTATATGAATC
>WRKD01000116.1 GCA_009778255.1 Bacillota bacterium | reverse complement strand
AACCCGTATCATCGATATTCAGCTGGGCCAGCCTTATACGCCTTTAGGCAATGAGCTGGAAGATCTGCTGGATGATATAGAAAATGCCACAGCCACTACACAACAGTTAAGGGTAAACGGTACATTCATCGATGTTGCCGCCTATAATGTAAAAGGCTTTAACTACTTACGCCTGCGGGATTTGGCTATCATCTTAGATTTCGCCATAGACTATGATGAAGAAAGCGGCGATATCACGCTCGACCTTAGCCAGCCGTATAGCGAAAACGAGTAAAGCGGCTTGTAGAACTACAGTAAAAAAAGGGGTTGTCGCGCTAAAACTAGTGCGACAGCCCTTTTTTACTTATTTGCTAATCATTTTGCAAAATATTTATTCATATTTCTAAATATTTTGTAATTGATATTGAAATAATAACTTTTATATGTTATGATTTATAAACATTTTAAATAAATAGGAGGTAGAAATATGCAGTTAAAAAAAGGTTTTATTCCCGCTGCAGGGGCAGTAGTAGCCATCTTTATAATAGCCCTAGCTTTAGCCACCACAGTTTTCGCCTCTCCCTCCCCGGCGCCGGCGCCGGCTGAGTTTAGCCTTAATGTTACAGCGGGGAGCGGCTTTGTGGAAATTTTAAAAACTGATGGTGCAATGGACGATTGCGATTATATTGTTTATCGCGTAGGAGATTCCTCCAATTTAACCTGGTTTTATGATGCAGATGCTTGGAACGCAGATATCGATTTAACTAAACAACTCAGTGACGACAACCATAAGCGCTACATAACATTCACAGAAAAAACAGCTGTAAGCCCGCAGATTATTATCGTTAAATACCTGCCTATTGCGCATCTAACAGTGAAGGCAATGGAAAAAGGAAGCGCGCAGCTTGATTATTACAATAGGGCTTTAGAAGAATCTATGTTCACTTTACCTATGGCAGGGCTTACATTAGATTTGCCAGAAACCGCAAACTCTGACGAACCTTGGTATGCGTTTGTAATTACGCCGGAACCCGGCTATGTATTGGATGAGATACTTATTGAAGGGGGAAACTATACTAAGCTCGCAGCAACCGATATCGCTAGGTATTTATTTAGCGAAAGCACAGAATATACTGTTTCCATAACATTTACAGAACAAATATCCCCTATAGAAACCATTGCCAATAATAATAGTAGCAGCGATAGCAAGTACTTTTGGGAAGATTGGGAAATAGCCCAGCGTTTTGTTGTAGATGATATGCACGCGGCTGAGTATTGTACGGAAAACGCTGTCACGGTACGGGAATTTGCGCCAAATTCCATATATACCTATGGCGTTGTTGATCCGTTTTTTGAAAAAGGCGGCACACAGTTTTTCCCCACCAACAGGGAAGTGAACCCAACTACTGGCGTGGCTAAAGCTAAAATATACGTAATAGCTGTTGATTTCACCGATCTTAAAGGCGATGTTGGAGTGCCCTATGGCGTACAAAGAAATATCTTTATTAATCAAAATTCCGTATACGATTTATCCAACCCGGAAATAATTTATGAAGCCACCTTTTTCGGTTCCGATGGCTTTACCGGTAAAGCGGGTTCCGGTTATAAAATTTTCAGCGGAAACGGTACAAAAAATGGACTTAAGAACATAGCTGCCAATAAATTCTCGTGGGGTACTACCGATCCTACGCAAAACTTCAAAGGGTTGGTGCAGATAATTAATGAAGTCTCCCTCGGAACAATGGAGATCGAAGTGGAATGCCTCAACAAGAGGCTAACAGAAAAAAATGGCAAAGATGCAAATACAGATAAATGGGAGTGGTTCCATTTAGATGGGCCGATGATCGGTTATGCCGTGCAAGGCCCTGCCGATTGCGAAGATTATCGCCAATTTGCCCGCTTACATCAGGCTGCCATAGATAAAGCTTATGAAGAGATAGCCGGTTTAGACCTTGAGGATATCGATTTGATCTATACCATTGTGCCTATCAGCGCATTTGGACACCGCTCCGGTTTACAGGGCGGCGGCGGCTTAGACACCTCTTTTTCCTTCAATGACCAGGCACTATTGCAAAGAGAAAGCGAATTCAGGCATAAGCCGGGTGTTACCACCAAGGCGGGACGAATTGTTGGTTCCGGCGTATTCGGCATAAAAAATCTGTGGTCCAGCGGTAACCCCAGAAGCGCCGTAAGTACCAGCGTACATGAGTTTTTACATGGTATGGGCGGCTTCGACGATTACTATTATGGCTGGATGCCCATGAATAACGGAGAAAGCGTAAGTTCGGCTGTATATTATAACAATGTGGGTGAAAGCAGCCCTGGCAGCAGGTTTGGCGGCGATACCCAAGACCTTACCACCTGGAGAAAATACCGCCAGGGCTGGGTAGCAAATGATGAAATTAAAGTTATTCTGCCGGGAGATAAAGAAAAGCTAAAAATACGCGCTTCGGCAAGTTTTGCCGGAGACGGGGGCAATTATACAAACGACCCCGCTATCAAGACGCGTATGGTGATCATACCCAAGGAATGGCGCACCCGCGATACTTTCGGTTATCTTTGGGATAATGGCTGGAACCCGAAAAAAACGGATTATAACTGGTACGACTGGTTTACCAACCCCTGGGTAGGCGGTGTGACCCGGGCTATAAAATCTTGGGCTACCTTCTATACCGTGGAATGCCGTAAACAATTGGGCGCCGATAATACCATGTCTGCCGCTAATCAAGGAATAGTGGTATCTATGCTGGCCAACCCCACCTGGGAAACTGGTCATGGCGGCGGCGGCTGGAAGCTATGCAGCGGAAGCACCGGATTAAAAGCCGGTACAACATGGAAGGAACCTAATCTGGGGCTCACAATTACGGTAGAATCTTCCAATGTATTCTACGATGAAGTTACCATAGATTACACCGGAGTAGCTGAAGAAACTGTAAATAGTACCTACCCCGGACCGGCACAACATGTTTATCAGGGAGTACTGACCGCCTCCGAAAGCTTTATTTTGGCAGGTGAAGCCTGTGCGGTCGATTTCGACCTCTTTACCCTGGGTATTTCTGCCATTAACGATATCCAAAGCCCTACTACAATACCGGTATCCACTGCCCCCTATAATAATGGCGTTGTCCGGGTTGCTACTCCTTTAGGTGTACCGGGGGGCATAGCAGGCTTTAAAATGGAAATCACTTTCGACGCCGGCAATTTTGATTTTATTGATGTAGAAAGCGACTGCTTCGCTTGTACAGTAGATGATACAGCTGCGGCTACAGGAAAACTTGTGGTAACTGGGGAAGACGACGGTAATGGTATGATAGACAAAGACATCATCCTCAGCGCAAATTTCAAGGCTAAAGCTGGCGCCGTAACAAATGACTACCAGATCAACGGAAAAATAACAGATGTTACCCTGCTCAACTGGCGTGGTGATTTTCTGCATATTGGTGATCCCGGCTTCGACGGAGTGGGCACGATTTGCGACGATAAAGGCGTAATGAGCCTTGATCCCTTAGCTGATCTCTACAAATGCTCCAGGGATGGCAATATAATCAATTACTACGATTACACTAGTTATATCGCCGGTATTTTTAGTAAAGGCGGGGTAATACATGTAGGCAGCGCCCCTCTTTATAATATCAGCGGCGCCATTGTTTGCGATACTGTAGGCCCTGTAGCCGGAACTTTTATTGGTGTAGAAGCGGATGTAAAACTCTATGATAAAAACGATGCTATTATTGCCACCACCACCTCCGATTGGGATGGCAACTACAGTATAGCGGGAATTCCAGCCGCTACAGGTTATTATATAGAAGCTGAAAAACCTAAATATACCAAAGGTAAGACGGCTAGTTTCGATATTACAACCGGCGACGTTGCAGTACCTCAATTGCAACTGGCAAGAAGAACCTTTAATGTTAGCGGCACTATTAAGGGCGGCGTTAAATCGGACGGCAGCGATGCTATACCTCTGAGTGGTTATAATGTATATATCATCAATATAGGCAATGCCTATAAAGTACTGGGAGGTCCGTACACCACAGATGCTAACGGCGATTTTTCCGGCGCAGCCATTATAGAAACCTGGAATAAACCTTTTGCCGCTATTGCTGTTGATGTAACCGGAAAAGGTTATAGCCCTCAAATGCTGGTGGGCGGTTTAGAACTGAATTTGGGCAGCCTGTACGGCATAGACCCCAGCGACCGCATCTATCCTTTAAACACAAGTACTTATGGGGTTGGCGGCGGATATAATTTCTTACTGGATAAAGATACAACCGGCAGAAATATTACCCTAACCAAAAACCAAGAAATCCATATTCGTATAGCCACGAAATCCACAGAAGTGCAGTATCAGCTTAAAAATATAGACGGTACCAATGTAGGAGCGCCGTTACAAAGCGTCGGCACGGCTAATGGTGATGATGTATTACAAAATATTGAACCCGGTTCGTATTATATAGAAGTTAGCAGAGATGGATATATGAGTGCCTGCACTATACCCTTCACTGTTGACGCCACCAGAATATTCTTAAGAAACGCGCCCACAACCAATACTTTTGATTTAGTTGCCAAAAACAGTACACCACGTTTAACCGGCACAGTTTATGATTTAAGCACCGGCGGCCCTCTGGAAAACGCAGATGTAACAGTCATTCCCTATGCCGCTACCCGTGGCAAAGGAGCTCCCATTTTAACAGATGATAAAGGAGAGTTTGATTACCCCGATACCGGCGGAGAAAAATATCTACTCTTCAGTAAAACCGGCTATTCAAGTCAAACTATCAGTTTGGCTAGCGGCGCTGCCAGCGGTATTATAGCAGAACTGATACCGGACGGCGCCGATACAATAACCGTTACCTTCAACCCCAGCGGAGGCAATTTAACTACCACCACTAAAACTGTTGTCGTGGACGGAGTATATGGCCTTTTGCCTATTCCCACAAAGCGCGGCTATGTCTTTGAAGGCTGGTATACCCTTGCTGAAGGCGGCACAGAAGTAGTATCAACAACTAAAGTAGCAAGCGACGCAATTAATCACTCTATATACGCCCACTGGGAAGAAGACGGCGATACAGTGGTGGCTACTGTATTTGAAGAAAGAGTATACTGGCGAACGGAAGAAGGCACCTTAGCTGCCCCAAAAACCGGCGGTATACTTGGCGGCGATAATGATTCAATAAGCAATGAAGATATTGAATGCGTTGATACAAGGGCATCTGTTCAATTTTATAGCAATTCCGCCTTTACCACCAGAGCTACTGAAATCTCCTTAGCCGCAAGCGGTATTACTCCGGTGTATTTCACGGTTACGGCTGCCGATAAACTAACGGTTTTCTATTATCAACTAAACGTAGTCCGAGGAGAAACCCCGCCTGTGGGTAACACATATCTACAGGAAAACTTAATAAAATACCCGGATATGTACGACTATGAAACGGGTCAAACCAGGCCGATCTTTACTCAATCTGATGGTGGTTCCGATACAGGTAACACCCGTATTATTCAGGAAGAAGTATGGATAGAAGTGCCTTGCGATGTTGACAAAGACGGTAAAAGAGATCTTATCCGCGCACGTTTCAAACGGCCCTTAGAAACCAAACCCGAATACGGCGGCTTAAAGACGCCCGTTATAGCCGAAGTAACCCCGTATGTAACCACATTTGGATCACAAGGAGGGGCCCTGGGCGGTAAGGTAGATATTGAATATCCCGGTGCGGATAATCCGGATACCCGAGACTTAACTTATGCCGATCTCCGCTATAGCGGGCCCAGGTATAAAGATTTATTGGCAAAAGGATTTGGAGATCTTAGTGAATGGGGCATACCGGATGCCAGGGTACCGATTGGCACTCAAGCCGAAGGCAATATTACTGCACCACCTTGGGCAAACTCAGGCCGCGCGGCTTGGCAAACTTTATTCATCCCCTTAGGCTATACCACCGCCCATGTCACAATAATCGGCAGCGATTTTGGGGAAGGTTTCCTTACTTATGGGGATTATGCCGAAAACCTCTGCGCCGCCGCCCTGGTGGATTGGCTTAACGGCAGAATTAAAGGGTACAGCAGCCCCACAAGCTTGATCGAAGTATTACCGCCATATTGGGCTACCGGCGAAGTAGCCATGGCAGGGCAATCCTATAACGGCACATTACCTTTTGCGGCAGCCATCACCGGAGTTGAAGGCCTTAGGACCATCATCCCCTTCGCTCCGGTTACCAGCAGCTATGAGTACTATCGCTCCAACGGCAGTGTTTACTCTCCCGGCAACTGCCAAGGTGAAGATGTTAGCGATATTATCGGTTACTGCTTTGGCAGAGGCTGGGCCGGCTGGAATTCCGGTATTGCCACATCACCGGTAAATAATACATTCAATGGGACCGCTTTCACTCCGCCTATGACTCTTTACGAACGTTTCTATGAACATGTCGCTGAAGCCTATGTGGGGCAAGATCGCACAACAGGAGATTATAACGCTTTTTGGGATGCGAGGAATCAAGCTTCCTTCGGCGACGATATTAGAAAAGATCTGGGGATGATCTTATTTCACGGTTTCAATGATAACAATGTCAAATTTAAAAATACCGCGCTGATATACGATATGGCCGATAGATATGGTATTACCGCAAAAGCAGTATTTCATCAGGGTATGCACATGAGCCCACTTTACGACGCTGGGTTACATTTCTATCCAGATATACATAAGTGGTTTGACTACTATCTTTATGGTGTAGAAAACGGTATGCCTGATGATTTCCCGGATGTACGGGTACAGAGCAATGTAGATATTAGCTGGACCGAGTATGATAAATGGCCAATGGGTAAATATCTAAAATTCTATCCCAACGGCACAGAAAGAGTTGGCACGCTTGCCTTTACTGCCCAAAGAACCCCCAAAAATTTAAGCCTCGAAGACGATTTCACCTTCAGCTTGACTCGTCCAACACAAACCCCGCCGGCAGGCACTGCCATAGACCCACTTTTCAACGCCAAAGCGGCGGAATTCGCCGGGCACGGCGTTAATCAAATGTCTGGCACTCAAAACTCAAGGTGGCGTAACTATATGCTGGGCGCCGGAGATAAGACCGATGCTTGGACCAATAATTGGACTGCGCCATCAGCTTTAGAGCTAGCTAATTATGATCTAACTCAAGCTCTGGGCGACCGTTTATTGTATGCAATGAATATTAGTGAGGATATGATAATCAGCGGAACTATTAAAATGACG
>WRKD01000115.1 GCA_009778255.1 Bacillota bacterium | reverse complement strand
AAAGAAACCACGGCCCGCCCGGCCGAGGGTTCCGCCGCTATAAGGGATAGAGTAAATGCGGCTCGCGAACGTCAGCTACATCGCTTTGCCGGTACAGGCTTTGGCGTCAATGCCCGCATGGGACGCCGCGATTTAGAAAAATGCTGTGCTTTGGATGAAGAAGCGCTTAACCTCTTAGGCAATGCCTTCCGGCAATTGCAAATGAGCGCCCGCGCTCACGACCGCATCCTTAAAGTTGCCCGCACCATAGCAGATTTAGAAGGCCGGGAAAAAGTGGCAACTGAACATATTGCAGAAGCTTTACAGTATCGCTTTTTAGACAGAAATGTAGAATAAAAAGATTTTTACAGTATCATAAACAATTATTTTTGGAGTACAAGGAGGTATTATATGCCGTATGGATATTTGCTTCCTCACCCGCCCTTGATAATACCGGGAGTGGGCAAAGGAAACGAAATACCGGATACCCGTCTGGCTATGCAACAAATTGCCGCCGCAATCAAAGAACAAGCTCCGCATACGCTGGTGATCATTTCTCCCCATAGTATACTATATGAAGATTATTTTCATATAGCCCCCGGCCGGCAGGCCTCAGGTAATTTCGGTGCGTTTAATGCTAAAAATATCGGGTTTAGTGTAGAATACGATAGCGACTTAGCTGAATTGATAGGCGATACAGCGCAAAGGGCGCTCTTACCCGCCGGCGGCTTGGGAGAAAGGCAGCGAGAATTGGATCATGGTATACTGATACCGCTTTATTTTTTAGCTGAGGTTATGGCTTTACCGCCTATAGTGCGGATTTCCCTTTCCGGATTATCTTTAACGGATCATTATCGAATGGGCATGTGTATAAGCCAAGCCGGCCGCGCTTTAGGGCGGCGCTTGACGGTGCTGGCCAGCGGAGATATGTCTCATCGCTTAAAAGAAGACGGTCCTTACGGATATCATCCAATAGGTCCTGAATTCGACGGATTCGTAAAAAAATGCATACAGGAAGCCGATACAGAAGGGCTGCTTTCTATCAGCCATAAACTAAGTGAGCAAGCCGCTGAATGCGGCTTAAGAGGCCTGATCATGATGCTGGGCGCCTTAGACGGCTATCGGGTTGAAAGCCGTCTGCTATGTTATGAAGGCCCATATGGCGTGGGATATTTAACGGCAGCTTTTTATGCAGATCAAGAATCACCCAGTCTTTTGCCAACTTTGCTGGCGGCTAAAAACACCCGTTTATCTCAAACCCGGCAAGCCGAAGATGCATATACAAACTTAGCCCGCCTCAATACCGAACATTTTGTACAAAGCGGAAACTGCTTAGAACTGCCGCAGGATCTACCAGCCGAGCTGCTTAACCAAAAAGCCGGAGTTTTCGTTTCCATTAAAAAGAACGGTCGTTTACGTGGTTGTATTGGCACTATTTCGCCTATAAGAGAACATATTGCGGCGGAAATCATCGAAAATAGTATTTCGGCTGCCAGCCGCGACTTACGCTTCGACCCCATTCAAGAAGATGAATTAGCCGACCTTACTTATAGTGTAGACGTACTTTCTCCCGCCGAACCTATACAAGGGCCCGAGCAGCTGGATGTACTGCGTTATGGCGTAATTGTCAGCCACGGGCATAAACGTGGTTTGCTGCTGCCGCATCTTGAAGGCGTAGATACAGTGGAACAACAAATAGATATAGCAAGGCAAAAAGCCGGCATAAGCCCCCATGAAAACTATACTTTAGAGCGTTTCGAGGTGAAAAGGCATACATAAAACCAGCTAGTAACACTATACGTTAAGGAGGATTTTTAATGAAAAAGAACTGGTTAATAAAAGTAGTACTAGCTTTTCTGCTAATTTTGATGCTTTCAGCAATAGCCTTGGCGGAGGATACCTATAATGCAGATTCCTTGAATAGACTGGGGCTTTTTTTGGGTACCACCAATGGTTATGATCTGGATATACCTTGCGACCGCTTGATGGGAGCGGTATTGCTCACCAGGTTTTTAGGCCTCGAAACACAAGCGCTTACAGCAGATTATTTGCATCCCTTTATAGATGTACAAGGTACTTACGCCGATAAATATATAGGTTTTTTATATGCGAGCCAACTTATACAGGGGCAATCGGAAGATATCTATGGCAAAAACACTATGACAGCAAATGAATTTGCTACCCTTATGCTGCGCTCTTTAGGTTACCAAGATAATTATGATTTTACATGGAACAATGCTTTAGAAGAAATGTTAGAATTAGGCATAATTTCTTGGGAAGAACTAGACGCCTTAAACCACACTAGCTTTCTGCGTCAAGACGCGGTATTGCTCTGCTATAAAGTATTATATGCCTTGCCTAAATATGAAGATAAGCCCCTGATCTATAAATTGCTCTGGGAAGATGTGTTTACCGTAGAGCAATTAAGCGATACAAAAGACGGGGCTTTAATGATAGCGGCCGATACACCGGGTTATATAGCCGATGAGACCATGGTTTTTAGTCTTGAAGACGCCAAAAAGCTGATCATGCTGGCCATAAAAAATGCTCAATATATAACTGAACTTAAAATTCCCGGTTTTACCCCGGAAGAACTGTTTAGTATCAATGATTCTGTTCTCGGTGAATATAGATCATATGGAGAAATTTGGCAAGACCCAGAAAAAAACATAGAAATAAACGGCGATGTCTTTACATTTGAAGCTTGGGTTTACGATGCATACAAAATGGAAAACTACTATAAAGACCCGCAAAGATATCAAAAGCACCCTCATTTTACCCGTCCGACTAATATTGATTTTAGTTTATTAGAGTTGGATGTATTCAAAGAAAACGAAGCGGTATTACAACTATTGAATTATCAATTTATCAATACTTGGGTAAACAAAATGAATGAAATATTATCCGCATGCTTGGATGAAGGGATGAGCGAAAGGGAAAAAGTTAAGGCATTACATGATTATTTGATATTGAACACCACCTATGATTCATCATTTGAAGAAGGTTGGGAAGGTTTACCTCATAACCCGGGCACTGTTTTTATTGAAAACCGCGGCGTTTGCGATGCTTATGCGGCAGCTTTTAAAATAATGCTGAATGCAGCCGGCATAGAGTGTATTGTGGTGCCCGGCGAAGCCTATGGCGAAGGGCATGCCTGGAATCAGGTTAAAATTGACGACAAGTGGTACAATATAGATGTTACCTGGGATGACCCAGATAATGGATCGAGAATCAATTACGATTATTATTGCATATCGGATAGTAAAATGTATAAAGATCATAAAGTTGATGAAGGTTTCGAGCCCTATATATGCTCTTCATCACTAAAACCAAATCGTTGATAAAGCTTACACTAATTACTATCTTGGCAAACGCCGTAGAAGTTTTTGCATACCGGCAGGTTTGCCGATCAGGCTATTGACAACTTCTTCTAAAGGCGCTTTATCCAAACGGTTGAAGAAATCCTTGCGCCGCGTATTATAGGGAGCGGAATCAATAATAGCCGGATTATAAGCCCAAGCATCGGGCAAAGCGGTTTCATGTAATTCAAGTTGATCCTTGATGCCCATAAGGGCTGCCTGTCCCTTTTCGCTCATTACCAGTACTACAGAAACCCCTTTGTCATCCGAAAAACCGGGCAATATTTTATTGATGCCCCAATAATCGCCAATTAATAGATCTGCATAATCCCCTTGTTTAGCCACACAATCGTGACAAGAATGCCGTAAGCATAAATTAGCTAAAAAGGCGCGCATAAAAGCACTCTCACTACTAGATTCTTCAAAAAACACGCCGCCGTTAAGATGCACGCGTATTTGCATATTGCGCAAGCCTTGCCCCTTATATTTAAAATCCACATAATGGGCTTTAAGATTTTTCTTCTTTTCAATTTCATCTATATATTTACTAAAGAGCAGCGCAGAAGGAACGCCATGACAAGCCAAGGCAACTGTGAATAAATAATCATGGTCTCCGCACCAGGAACGTATAGCAGCTGTTTGACAGGGTGTGCCAACAAAAAGCAGAGGGAGTTCGGCGTCTAAAATCTGCCGCAAAGGGGCATATACTTTGCTTAAATCGCTTTGTAGGTATTTGGAGCCGCGTAACAGCCCCAAATCGCCGGCATCCTCTATAATAATATGGCGCAATTCCAATTGAGCGTCATAAGCGGCGCCGCATACATAACCGCCGTATTTTAATACATCCAGAGCAAGCGGAGTGAATAAGCCGCCGGAAGAACTGAGTAACCGGGTTTTTTCATCTTTATTATAAGCGGCGTAAGCCTTGGTTTGCGGTTTGGCTAAGGGAGTTTTTTTAACCGGGCAAAGTTGCTCGCATTTACCGCACTCAATACAAAGCTCATTATTACAATGTGGATACAAAAACCCTTCCTCTTGGGCTTCCATGGTTATGGCTAAATTAGCGCAAGCCGCGGCGCACAAGCCACAACCCGTGCAGCGGCTTAGGCAGGCTAATTTACCGGAAGCGGAAACAAACAGTTCTTTACCATTAAGCAGGCGTTCTATATAAAGTGAAGTTCCGGCAGCCAGCTCGCGATAAGCCGGCATGGTAGTGGCTAAAACATTTCTTATCTCATCCTCTAGCTCCATCAAGCGAATAAAAGCTTGTGTCAATTGATTTGTTTCCGATAATTCCCGTACATCTACTACATATTGCCCACCCTCATAACCAAAGATATCCCTTGCTATGCCCAAAGCCTTTACCGAATAGCCCACAGCTAAAGTTGGTATTGAACCGGCATAAGCGGCAATAATGGCATGGGTGCGCGCGCCCACAAAGAAACGCAATTGAGAAATGATATATTTAAGCTGCCTCGAACCATGATCATCGATGATAATTATCCGTTTTTCCATGCCAAATTCTTGTTTAAGCTGGAACAATATATTGCGGTCATCATTGCCCGGCCATACCACATGGGGTATCAGCGCCACCTGCATGGTGGTATTGGCCAGTATATATTTGATCAAAAAGCGATAATTATCAAAAGTTATGCCAGCCTTAACTTCACTTTTCATAATCAGCGGGCTTAAGTTTATGCCCACCGTATCTTGGGGTTTAAAAGCAGCGGGCAGGCGGGTTTTTTCCTCTGTCAGGATAAAAGCCGCATCCGGACAAAGTACGGTATTTTCCAAGCCGCATTCCTTAAGCGCGGCAAAGCTTAAAGGTTCTCGCACCGTAATTAAATCGAATAAACGCAAATGCTGCGCCAGCTCGCCGGGTAAATCTTGCGGCTCTACGGAAGCCCCCAATAATATATATGGCTTGCCCTGTTCTTTAATATAACGGTCATGCGCCCAATAACCTCTGCCCTGATTATAACAATAATTATCGCCTCCTATGGCAACCACTAAATCGGCTAAAGCCACTGCGCGGCGAAAACTTGCGTTAAGTGGTATTTTTGAGGCGTTTTTATTATGTATAACCCGCTTTTGCCAATGATAATACAAATTATAAGGCGAGTAAGCGCCCGGTAAATGCCGTAAACCGCCGATATGCACATCATGCATGTCTTTAAGATACTTTTCGTCATCTGCTTTACGATAAGAGAATAATTCTATATTACAATTCGCTTCCGCCTGCTTAAATAACTGTATAGCAGCACGGGCCAAAGCCTCGCAGCCATGATTTCCGCTGCCGCCATGTTGGCAAATCAGTATATTTTTCATGGATACTTTCCTTCCTTAAGCAGCCGCCGGCAGCTTGTTCATCTGCCCGGTGCTTTGATAATTACCAAAATTACTGTTTCACTATTCATTATAAGGGATAATTACCATAAAATCAACTTCGTATTTTTTTGGCAAAGAGGTTGAAAATAATTTAGCACTAGAATTGATCTACACCCTAAAGGCAAAAAAATTATTGACATTTCCCCCCACGTATGGGTATAATATCAATATTGCGGCAAAGACGGGACGTAGCGCAGCTTGGTAGCGCACTTGATTTGGGATCAAGGGGCCGCAGGTTCAAATCCTGTCGTCCCGACCAATGTGTAAAACCTGTCTAACGCATAGCTAATGGGGTGTAGCCAAGCGGTAAGGCAACGGTCTCTGAAATCGTCATTCCATGGTTCAAATCCATGCACCCCAGCCACATAAATAATGCCTGCTAAAACTGCATTAAATACAGTTTTAGCAGGCATTTTTTTATTAACTTATTCAGTTACGAGAATATTCAAGGTTTTACCCCATGCGGTAGGTACGCCAACATAAGATGCTTGCGGGCATGCTACTACTAAAGTTGAAAAGACAAAGTTAGTATTAACAGCCGCTCCCACAAAGTTTTCGTTCACCTTAAACATCAATGTAACGATCTTAACAGCAGGATTACAAGGTTCGCCGACTATCGTATTCATCGAGGGCAACTGACGTGTCATTACTTTATTCTTTGCCGTCGCATTAACTTCGCCCATCCAGCCTCTTAGATCTTCATAACCGATGAAACTGAGCAGGCTATCGTCGAAGGTAAGTTCCGCCGTTAAAGAGAAATAGTTTAAGTTACCAACCAGCATCATATCCATATAGATAATATCGCCGGCTTTGGCTACTGTTCTATCCGGAACCAGGTACACATTGTAATTATACTCGCCGGATATTGCTACATCAATGGTAAACTGCTTTTCGAAAGGTACACCAACAGCAGTACCGTCTATAATAGTGGCTTTAACCACCACTTGACCGGGTGCCACTACATCCAAAATATTATCATGCAAGGTGCCGCCGGTAATGCCCGCGTCCACAATTGTCCAGATAATGGTTTGATTAGTGGCGTCGGCAGGTATTACCGTACCGGTAAGCGGCAAAGGAACATTCGCTTCTGCCGTAGTCGGTACATTAATAATATCCGTTACAGGAACAAAAGCGCTTTGCCATACGGCGGTAAACACTTTATCTCCCGTACTGCCGGCGGGTATATTATCGGTTGGCTGCCATTCCACAAATATGAAATCTGTTTTGCTGGGGTCTTTCAAAGTGATCAAGGGGCTTTCCACTGTATAAGTAGCGGGGTTATCAGCATGATTAGTTCCGCCGTCGAGTATATAGGTGATATTATAGATAGTGGCGGCTTTCCAGTTTGCGGTAAAGGTCTTATCACCCGTACTGCCGGCGGGTATGGTATCTTGTGGCGTCCAGCCATCAAATTCATAACCTGTCCTGGTAGGATCTTTCAAAGTGATCAAGG
>WRKD01000114.1 GCA_009778255.1 Bacillota bacterium | reverse complement strand
CCCGCCGTATCACCGCTAGCGACGCCGGGATAGCAGTAGCGGGCATCGTTCAGGTTTAACGTTACTGTCAGGCCGCTGCTGCCCGGCGATACGGCGAATACCATGCCGCCGCCACTATAGCCGCTTAGTTCCAGCAACCCGCTAAGATCAACACCTTCACCGCGGTATATCCTTCTGGCTCCGCTGCTGTTGATAGCCGAATAGAGGCGCTCGGCTTTAATATCTCCTAAAGTCTGCAATTCGGCTAATGTATATGATCTTTCATATGATACATTTGCGGCGGAGTAGATGCCATCAGCAATGATGCCCTGCCCGGTCATCACCAGCACCGGTTGTTCCGTTTCTAAATCGCCGTAACTCTGCCCCCAGACGGTGGCGGATGTTAAAAATACAGCCAGCATCAGGCACAGCAGCAACCCCAGCGACCACAACCCCATTTTTTTCCGCATTAACCCTTTTTTAAGCATAAGATTTCCTCCTTTACAACCCCCCGGCGCTTTGCGCCGTCCCCCTTCGATGCGAAGAGGGCTTAAAAAGAAAAAAGCTGTTCTTCCGTAAGGAAAAACAGCGCAAAACAAAACCTGTTCCTTTCCTAACACGGGAGGCATAGACGTTTCCATCTATACCCATTGGCCGCGTTCCCTGGCACATGCTTTAGGAACGGAGGCTCGGAATCGATATTCTAATTATAATATTATTTTATAATATTTCCTAACAAATATCAAGAAGTTTTTTTTAAAAATCACTTTCTTGCCATATGCCCCAAATCAGGAGATAATCAGGAGATAATCAGGGCCTTATTTGGAGCAGAAAACGCGCGATTTTAGCGCCAAAAATCCGCCCAAAATCAGACTAGTGGGCGGGTTTTTGTTTGCATAGCGGAGGGGGCAAAACAGCTACTTGAGCGAAGCGATTTATTAGCTAATGTTGATTTTGGCGAAAAAATATGTTATATTTTAGCTATCAACTATCAGTATTATAAAAAAGTTCAGAGGGCAATATCATGCGCTGGTTACATATTTCGGATATTCACTACAGCCCTCCCGGTAAGGATTATGATACCTATAAAATGCTGGAAAAATTATACGACTGCATTACACGGGATCATATTAAGGTGCAGGAAGTCTTTTTCAGCGGCGATTTTCGCTTCGCCAAGCCTCCCTGCACCGTCACCCCCGAGCAAGTTGCCGGGGAATTGCGCAAAATCGCCCGCCTGGCCGGTGTTACCGACCCCGCTAATATCCATATCGTACCGGGGAATCATGATTTAACACGGGACGAAGACGAAAACACAACCCCTCTGCTGGATAGGGTATATGAGCAATATAAAGATAACGGCGCTTTTATCGGCAAGCTGAACAAAAAAGGCCGGGAGATCCTCTGCCAAAAGTATCTGCTTAAGCGCTTTCGATTCTTCTATAAAGTTGCGAGGGAACTGAATGACCCCGTGTGGAACGACCCTAAAAAACTGCATCATTACCGCAAGCAAGGTTCATGCAGGATCGTTTACCTCAACACGGCGGTAGCCTGCGGGCGTAAAAATGAGCGCGGCGGTCTGGTGATAGGGTATAAAGATCTCTACGAAGAATTACACCGGGTGCATGTGGCATTTACCGCGGCGGAGCAAAAATTGCCCGGTATAGCGTTGGGGCATCACGGGCTTTATTGTCTGAGCGGACAAGAACGCAATAAGATCAAGGAGCTTTTTAAGGATTTTAATATCTCCCTCTACCTATGCGGCGACGCCCATTTTGGCGACGACGCTGTTTTTGACGGTTTTACGCAGATAACAGCCGGTTGTTTGAAAAAGGATGCGGGGACCGAAAACGCCTTTTTTGTGGGAACAATAAGCGAAAACGGCGGCACAAGCATACAAGCCTATACCTATGACCATAATCATTTCGGCTGGAATGAAAACTCCGTATTCAGCGCCCAAATCAATAAAAACTTTGGGCCGGTGACACCGAAGCCAATTATAAAAACGCGTGGTAAGGCTTTTGGTAGGGATGTGATAGTAAACCGTGTGATGGAAAAACTGTCAAAAAGCGCCGGAAATTATGCCGTGGCAGTGGTGGGTGCGCCGGGAATCGGCAAATCGACAGTCTGCAGAACAGTAATTACGCAAATTGGAGCTCAAAAATATACTGAGGTAGACATGAGCGGACAAATGTCCAAAATAGCAGCGCTTAGCTCTATTTTGCGCGCTTTTGGGGTTGAGTATTCAGAGGATTTGGAAGAGGATATTAAAAAAATAATCTCAACAAAACACGGATATACAGTATACTTTGATAATATGGAAGACCCTTTAAATGATAAAGAATTTGAAGAATGGCTTTACAGTTTCATCAGTTTTTCTGGCTGGAATATCCTCTATTCTTCGCGTAAAAAGCATCTAAATTCAATGATCAATAACATCCCAGTTCCCCCTCTTGATCTACCGGACGCGAAATTAATGTTTTTAGATTTATGGGAAGATACTCTTTCGGATAGCGCTCAAAAAAAGTTGGATGAGCTCTTGAATGATTTGGACTGTCATCCGCTCGCCATTAAACTAGTTGCCGCGCAAAAATGGCGACTTCCCACCATAGAAGCACTTTTAGCTGCCTGGAATGAAAACGAATCTCACTCGGATATGATAATAGATGACGAAAAAGGTTCTCATAGCTCATGGCACAATGCGGTTAGAATGAGTTTTAATGCAGTAGCCGACTCTAAGGAATCACTGACGCTATGGGGCGTAATTTCTTATTTGCCATCAGTGTTATCCCGTGCTCTATTTAGACATATTTTTGTAAGCAACTTGGATGCGTATGAAAAGGCAGCATTGATTTTACTAAAAAACGGTTTACTGGAGGCAGTAGATATAAATGAAGCCAGTAATTTTGGTTACTCTATGCTACGCCCTATAAAAGATGTGGCCTTTGTTTTTGATAGCACAAATTCCGCTATAGCAAGAGAGTTGCTGCGCCAAGCATTTTTTGATTATTTTACTACCGGCAACCAGTTTTCCCACCCCGACAGGGCTAAAGGGCACATATTAGCACTAGAAGTCCTGCCGACTGCCTTGTCCTTCTTGGATAAAACACTTATGGATGAAGGTTTAAATGAGACTTTGATAAGATCGATGAATAATTATTTTAAGTATGCCGCACCGCTTTCCCTGAAAATACTGGAAACTCTGGCTATTGGGCAAGTAGAAAGCCGATTACTAGCGTTTCTTAGTGAGTATTTGGGCGATTTGGAAAGTCGGCTGGGGCAAATTGAGGATGCGCAAACGCACTACGCTGATGCGGAGCAGCTCTACCGTGCGGAGCGTGTTAACCTCGGCTTGGCCAACGTGCTGCTAGCCAGAGGCGATTTGGAAAGGGTGCAGCAGAACTACCCTGCTGCTATAGATAGCTATAATATTGCCCTGGGCTTATATGAGGCGGAACAAGAACCGCAAGGAATGAGCTTTACTATGGGCGAATTATGCAAGGTTTATGCTTTAGCCGGAAATTCAGGGGAAGCGCTATATTGGCTGGAGCGGGTAGCCGAAAAGTTTGCGGGGATGCCGGAATATGTGAAGCCGTATGTGGCAAACTGCATAAAAGAGGCATTGGAGCTACTGGTAACGAAATAAACCGGTAAAGCGGTATATACTATTTTTCTTGCCAAATGCCCTAAATCAGGAGATAATCATGGCATAATTATCTTACGAAAAGGAGCTGAAATCATGCAAAAAATAATCCCTATCAAAGACCTGAAAAAGACCGGCGAAATGTCCAACCTGTGCCGCACATCCATGGCGCCGGGTATCGTAACCAAAAACGGCTACGGCGATATGGTGTTTATGAGCATGGAAACTCATGAAAAAGCCATGTTTTTGCAGGACGCATACCGCAAAATACTGGCGGGGGAAAGCGCTTTGCGGATGGGCAACCATGCGGAAGGGTTCGCCGCCGTCAAGACTGTGAGGGAAAAATATGGCCTATAATGTGATCGTGACAAAAGAAACTGTGCGGGATATAGAAAAAACCGTCAGCCATATCGCCTATGAACTGAAAAACGCTCCGGCGGCCAAAAATTTTCTGGATAGCCTGGAAAACAGCCTGCGCCGCCTCTCCCGCACACCCTCGGCCTATAGCAGATGCACAGACGAGCAATTATACAGGGACGACTACCGCAAGATCCTCATCGACGATTGTACGCTGATCTACCGCGTGGACGAAGTAAAAAAGGCGGTATCTATCGTAAGCGCGGCCGCAGGCGGCGGGAACTATGGCAAGCTGCTGTAATGCCGGAGTTTGCTCACTGAAAAAACGCATGGCCAGACCACAAAACCGGTTTTGCCAGGCGTTTTATAATTTTGTAACGAAAACCCTTTTCGTTCGTCTTATATACAAAGGCAGGTGAAAACTGTGGATTTTGAGGAAGTATATAATAAATACTCTCAAGATGTTTATATGTTTTGCCTGGCGCTTTGCCGAAATCAGGCAGTGGCCGACGACATAACGGGCGAAACGTTTTTGAAAGCGATCAAAAATGGTCATAGTTTTGAAGGTAAGTGCTCTGTGAAAGTATGGCTGTGTCAGATCGCCAAAAACACCTACTACGACTATCTTCGCCACAACTCCAAACTTGCCGAAATCCCTGCCGATCTGCCTTATGAAAAAGATTTTGAGCTCGAATTGCTTGACAAAGCCGCAGCGCTCGATATCCACAAACTCTTGCACCAATTGCCAGACCCCTACAAAGAAGTCTTCTCTTTACGAATATTTTCAGAACTTTCCTTTGCGGAAATCGGCGGGATTTTCGCAAAATCTGAAAGCTGGGCTAGGGTAACCTTTCACCGCGCAAAACTAAAATTACGGGAGGCTAAGCAAAATGAACAATTGTGATGTAGTAAAAGACCTGTTACCGCTGTATCACGACAAGGTGGTAAGTGAAGACAGCCGCGCCATGATAGAAGAACATCTTAAAAACTGCCCGGATTGCCGCGAGCTTTCGGCTAGGATGCAAAACGGCGGCGCCCAGGTACAGCTTAAGTTTAATGTCGAGATCGGCGCGCTTAAGATCATGAAAAGAAAAATCCTGCGCAAAAACTTTCTGATCGCCTGCCTTTCTGTGGTGCTGACCGTCTTGCTTATAGTCCTGGCAGGGATTTTTGTGGCGGATGGCCGCATTGTGCCGAGCGGCGCTATGTTGCCCACCATTGAACCCGGCGACCGGGTTTGCGTGCTGAAGCTCCCCTATATTTTGGGGGCAGCTCCCAAGCTGCAGGAGATGGTGGTATTTACCGCACCGGAAGAATTAGGCGGCAAAGAGGAACTGTTGAAGCGGGTTATCGGCCTGCCTGGGGATACTGTTGAGATAAAGGACGGACTGGTTTATGTGAACGGAGAGGCTTTGGACGAGCCGTATATAAACGAACTGTCGCATAGGGATTTCCCGCAGGTTACGGTACCGGAAAGCTGCTATTTCATGTTGGGCGACAACCGTAACCACAGCCGCGACAGCATTATGTGGCAGGATCCGTTTGTGCCGTTATCCTCCATAAAAGGCAAGGTTGTGCTGCGTTATTGGCCGCTTGCCCACTGGGGGATAATCAGGTAATGCGCTGTTTGCGGTTTTAATGTTCCCCAAATTGGGAGATAATTACAGCCTGATTTGGTGCAGAAAACGTGCAGATTTTTGCTCCGATTCACGCTGCGGAAGTATTTAAACGCAGAACATTAAGATCGCCTACTCATAACAAAAAAACACTAACGTACAAAAGCCCGGCAGTCTCATAAGTTGAGCCGCCGGGCTTATTTTTTACACGACTTTAATCCGCTGAACGTATTGACAACGTAATTTGCTTGCGATACAATAATACTCGATGGGAGGTATGAATATGTCAAACGCAAATATAAATGTTAGAACAGACGCTGAGCTAAAAATGCAAGCAAAAATGATTTTTGAATCTATAGGTTTGGATTTATCTACAGCGGTAAACTTATTTCTCAAACAAACGGTGAAAGCCAACAATCTGCCTTTTATAGTGGGTATTTCCTATGCTTCTCCAGAAGAAAAGACTACCCAAAAACGTGTATCGCGCCGCGGTGTGTGGAAGGACAAATACTCGTTACCGAAAGATTTTGACGCCCCGCTGGACGATTTTAAGGAGTATATGTAATGAAATGCTTGCTTGATACACATACCGCTGTTTGGGAATTCATCGACAGCCCTGAACTCTCCGCTAAAGTAAAATCAGCGATTGACGACAGCGGCAATGAGCTATTTGTAAGCATTATTTCGGCCTGGGAAATTGCCATTAAACGCAGCCTTGACCGAGAAAAGACAACGCTATGCAGTGTTGCGGAATTTCTTGATGAAATCATGGCAAGCGGATTTGAATTGCTCCCCCTTGAGCCTCATCACATATGCCTTATTGAAACATTGCCCTATCATCACCGCGACCCATTCGACAGGCTGCTTATAGCTACAGCCATGGCCGAGGGTATGACTTTTTTATCCGCTGATGAAAATGTGCCCAAATATGATGTGAAATGGCTATGGTAAAGATGTTGTATAAAAACGGATGAATACCAAAAAGTCCTTTATTTCCACACCGAAAACCCTGCTCACTTCCCCAAATCAGGATATAATCATGGCCTTATTTGGAGCAGAAAACGCACGGTTTTTGCGCCTTACCGGTTAATATTGATTTTTACGAAAAAACATGTTATATTTTAGCTATAGCATTATAATCATTGCTGCTTGGATTGCTTTAAACGAGAATAGTGAAGTAATCAAAATAAAAGGTTTGGAGGGATAAATATGCAAAGCTATTATCCTGTTGATGTCACGCCGCTTGAACAATACCGTCTCCTCATAACCTTTGTGACCACGAACCGCGACGCAAAACTCATCGCTTAATTGGCAGGCATTAACTACGCACCAATCTTTTTGGAGTGTTTGCCTCGGGCGAGCAAAATTTTTAGCGATTCCCCTATTCGTATTTTCGTGAATTATCCACGGGAACTGCCCATCATCATGCCCTGTAAAATCAGCAGCAAAAATTCTAGCATATTATATTAGGGCGCCTCTAAAAGCTAGCTTTACAACTCTGCCAAATTAGCGCAACTATCATTTTCTCGTCATTGCGGCCTTCGCGCCGCAATCC
>WRKD01000113.1 GCA_009778255.1 Bacillota bacterium | reverse complement strand
GGATTGCGGCGCGAAGGCCGCAATGACGAGAAAATGATAGTTACGCTAATTTGGCAGAGTTGTAAAGCTAGTTTTTAGAGGCGCCCTTAAGAAACTTAGTCCCCAAAAACTACAATAAATAACAAGAAATTTGGAGCGGTTTTGAATCAGGAAAAAGCATCTTTAACCTTGCCGACTTTTACTACGCAAAACCTCAGCAAATGCACTAGCTAAAGCGTCGTCACGCTCTTCTTCACACTCTTTCCTCTAGCCTCTTTATCGCTCTATAAACCCTTTCTTGATTCAACGGCAGCTCCATGAAACGTATACCTAAAGCATCATAAACGGCGTTCATTATAGCCGCAGGTGTTGGCGTTGTTCCGGTTTCTCCCACTCCTTTCGCTCCCAAAGGGCCGCTGGGGTCGCAGGTTTCGATGATCACCGCTTCGATCTCTGGTCGGTCTGCCGCTGTAGGCAGCATGTAATTATGATAATTATAGCTTTGTTGCCGGCCCTTTGTATCATAACGTATCTCTTCAGTGGTAGCATAGCCGACGCCCATCAGTACTCCGCCTTCGATCTGTCCTTCTACGATCTGCGGATTAACAGCTTTTCCCACGTCGTGAGCAGCGACTATCTTTAGCACATCGATTTTGCCGGTAGTAAGATCGACCTCTATTTCTGCAAAATGAGCTTGCCAGGGCGGCGCGTTGCCCGGCACTGTTTGCCCTATTCCAATAAACTGACGGTTTCGTAGATGCGCTTGCCAGACAAATTCATTAAGCTCAACAAAAACTCCCTCGCTTTTTATGTCTTTAATCACTCCGTCTATAATATCCAATTTCTCCACTGAAATATGATATTCTTCAGCGGCATATTGTAATATCTCCCGCTTTAGTTGTTGCGCAGCGGCTAGCACGGCTGTTCCCGCAGCGTATAGTGTACGGCTGGCATGAGAACCGATATCAAATGGCGTAGCAGCAGTATCACCTTGAACAACACTAATGCGCTTAAAGCTAACGCCCAGAATCTCGGCTGCCAATTGGGCCAAAGTAGTCGCAGATCCACAGCCTATCTCCGGAACACCAACTGCCAGTTGCATCGAACCATCCTGTTGCATGGTTATAATTGCGTTATCGTAGTCAACACAGAAAGGCCAAGAGTTGCTGACATGCGTACTCACACCCATGCCTATGCCCCTGCGCTTATGCGGATCATTTGTTATTCTTTTACCCCGCTCTTCCCAACCTATCCGCTTCGCCCCTTCTTTGATGCACTCGGCTAAACCAGTTGATTGGCATGGATAGGGCAAGCACCAAGGGTCGCCTACTTTGATAATGTTTTTTAGCCTTAATTCCAGCGCATCAATGCCTAATTTTGCCGCCATCATATCCACAGCAGATTCAATAGCAGACATAGCCTGAGTATTACCAAAACCCCTGAAGGCGCCGGCGGGCGTTGTATTTGTATAAACGCTATGGCCATAGTAATTAGCATGAGGAATACAATAAACGGCTAAGCCCATGGCCCCCAAAACTCCCGGTGTTTCCACACTGAAACTACAGTAAGCGCCGGCATTCAAAATTCCTTTTAATTCTAATGCTTGAAATGTTCCGTCTCTTGCCGCTCCTAACCTAACAAAGACATAACCGCCATGCCTGGTGTCGGAAGCAATAAAATCTTCTTCCCGGCTATATACGATCTTAACCGGCTTTCTGGTAGCAAGTGACAGCGCTGCGGCAATAGGTTCCGCCTTTGCGCTGCAGCCGATGCGTACGCCAAACCCGCCGCCCACATAGGGAGGGTTAAGGACTCGAATCTTGCTATTTGCTATACCGAACACTGCCGATAGAATGATCTTGGTCGGATGAGGAGTCTGAGTGGTCGACCAGACGGTCAGATTACCGTTCGCGTCGGCATTAGCCAGCGCCGCCTGAGTTTCAAGCTGCGCCTGTTTTTGTACAGGCAGCTTAAATGTACCTTCTACAATGACATCACTTTTTTCGAATCCTTTATCAATATCGTTGTAGAGTATGCGCACTATATTTCCGGGAATGTTTTTTCCTTCTCGGCAAGGGTGGATAGGCAGCGCGGCGCTCTCCATTGCTAATAAGGGATCATATACAGCGGGAAGTAATTCATAATCGACTTGGATAAGTTTCAAAGCTTGCTCAGCAATCTCTTCGCTGACAGCAGCAACCGCCGCTACTTCGTCTCCTACATATCTTACATGATCGTCGAAGATACGCTGATCTAAAACCGGCTTGGTATTTGGCACGGTAAAAGTCATAGTGGCCGATGTATTGAATCGCTTCCGCGGTGTATTCTCATGGGTCAAAACAGCTTTTACACCGGGAAGAGCAAGAGCTTTTGTGCTGTCGATGTTTACAATACGGGCATGAGAATGCGGGCTTCTCAGTGTTTTTCCAAATAGCATCCCGGGAAGTGAAAAATCTGTGATAAACATACCTGCCCCAGTCACCTTCGCTACAGCATCTGTTCGTTCTACCGATCTTCCTACAATTTTCATGGCGCGCCTCTCTTTCATATACTATTACTAATTATCTGTGCCGCTTCAAGAATAGCTTTTTCGATTTTTACATAACCCGTGCAACGGCAAATATTACCGGCTATTCCCATTTTTACTTCGGCAACTGTTGGACACGGTTTTTTATCCAACAAAGCTTTAGCCGACATGATAGTACCCGGTATGCAATACCCACATTGCACAGCGCCATTCTCTATAAATGATTGTTGTAACGGATGAAGCCTTGTGGGCGTACTCAGTCCTTCGATGGTTTCCACAATAGACCCTTGTACTTTCAGCGCCGGTATCAAACAAGAATTGACTGCTTTACCGTCTATAATCACCGTACATGCCCCACATTCCCCGCGAGCGCAACCCTTTTTTGTGCCGTGAAGATGTAAATCATCCTTAATGAGGCTAATCAGCATTTGCCCCGGCGAAACCTCTATATCCATTTTTTCCCCGTTTAAGATGAATGTGATCCTACGTTTCATGGTTATACGCCTCCTTCTTTCTTATAAATTTCCTCCATTGATTCTAGCAGCGCTTTTTCTACCAGGGAAGGCAGAACAGACAAACGGTATTCTTTCGAACCGTGTATAAAGCTGTCTCGAGGCCGGGCATCCTTTATCGCCATTGCTGCCGCTGTACGGAAGCTTTCCCGAGAAGGCATTTTACCGATAAGATATTCTTCCGCTGCCATAGCTCTTTGGGGTTTTATATCCACCGGCGCCATCACGATTCTGACTTTAGAGATTTTTCGCTCATCCACGCTCAATATCACGCCAACGTTTAGTATCGGTAAGGCCAACGCCTTTCTATGCGCCAAACGAATATATGCGCATCCCTGATTATTACCCAGCGCCTTAAACTTGATCTCCGAGACGATTTCTTTCGTGGGGTCTACCACAGATTGTCCCAAACCGGCATATGACTCCTCCACCAAAATCTCCCTTTTTCCGCTTCTACCGCATACCGAGATGACTGCGCCCAAAGCAACCAGCATTACAGCAGCGTCGGCTGCCGGTTGGGCTTTTACGATATTACCGCCCAATGTAGCGGCATTCCTAATTTGAACCGAACCGACACAAGCCGCCGCCACAGCTAAGGAACGGGCATATGCGTAAATCAACTCGTTTTCAGCCGCCTCAGACATGGTGACCCCTGCTCCAATCGTTAAATAACCGTCTTTTAAGGCTATTTTATGAAAACCCTCCATACGTGTTACATCGATCAGCACTTGTGCTTTAAGCTTTAAATCCGCCACATTAACCATTAAATCTGTCCCGCCGGCAATCACCATAGCCGTACCGGCATACCTGTACAATTGAGCTAATGCTTCCTCTGTGTCATTTGCAAATAGATAATCCTGTATCATATGTATCCCTTCCCTTCATAATAATTAAAAAAAGCGCGTCAGCTTTTCACTGACGCACTCATCTGTTGGAATAGTATTCGCGAATATACAAAAAATGCGAACTCAAACAAGACGTGGTTCAGTGAAATAAACAAAAACACGCCAAGGCCAAGCATTGATTATAATATTAGATGGGTTCATATTTTACACATCCCAGAAATGATTGTTACTATCATAACAATGAAATAAACGGATGTCAAGAATTATTTTCAAAACTTCTAACCTCTAATCTCTAACCTTTAACCTCTAACCTCTAATCTCTAACCTTTAATCTCTAACCTTTAATCTCTAACCTTTAATCTCTAACCTTTAATCTCTAACCTTTAATCTCTAGCCTTTAATCTCTAACCTTTAATCTCTAACCTTTAATCTCTAACTTCCGCCCTTATCTCCATTATCGCATCCCGCAACTGGGCGGCTTCTTCGAAATCTAAGCGCCGCGCCGCTTCCTTCATCTCTTTTTCCAAAGCGCGCAACAGCTTATCCCGCTCTTGTCTGTTCATATTTTGCGGTGGCTTTAGGCGCAGGTCTTTGCCGCGCTCCTCACTGGGCAGCACTGCAGATATTATATCGCGCACTTCTTTGACAATGGTCTTGGGTACAATACCGTGAACTGCATTATAAGCAAGTTGTTTGTCGCGGCGGCGGTCGGTTTCGCCAATGGCTGCCGCCATGCTGTCGGTGATTTTATCCGCATACATGATCACCCGGCCCTTCACATTACGGGCCGCCCGGCCGATGGTTTGGATCAATGGGCGCTCGGAGCGCAAAAAGCCTTCCTTATCCGCATCCAAAATGGCGACCAGCGTCACCTCCGGTAAATCTAAGCCCTCCCGTAGCAAATTGATGCCCACCAGTACATCGAACACACCCAAGCGCAGATCGCGTATTATGCCCATGCGTTCCAGGGTTTTAATATCCGAATGTAAATAACGCACCTCTACTCCGGCCTGGCGCAGGTATTCCGTTAAATCCTCGGCCATACGCTTAGTCAAGGTGGTGATTAAAACCCTTTCTTTATCCGCTGTGCGGCGGCGAATCTCGGCTAAAAGATCGTCTATCTGCCCCTTAACCGGCCTCACTTCTATTTCCGGATCCACCAAACCGGTAGGGCGCACCAATTGCTCTATCAAACGCTGACGCCGCTCCAGCTCATAGGGTCCAGGGGTAGCGGAAACATAGATCAGCCTGTGGGCCCGTTCTTCGAACTCCGCAAAGTTCAAGGGCCGGTTGTCTTTAGCGGAAGGTAGGCGGAAACCGTATTTTACCAGCTCCTCTTTACGGCTGCGGTCGCCCTCGTACATGCCGCGTATCTGAGGCACCGTAACATGAGATTCGTCTATCATGATCACGAAATCTTCCGGGAAATAATCTAATAATGTATAAGGCGGTTCTCCTTCTGCCCGGCTTGTCAAATGACGGCTATAATTTTCGATGCCGCTGCAATAGCCCAATTCAGTGAGCATTTCCAAATCAAAATTGGTACGCTGTTCCAGACGTTGAGCTTCCAGCAATTTGTTTTCCTTACGCATCCTTATCAGGTTTTCCGCCAATTCCTCGCGGATCAGCGATAACGCATTAAGCATTTTCTCCGTTTTCGTTACATAATGGCTAGCCGGGAAAACGGCTATATGCTGCGGGCTGGCATACACCTCACCGGTGAGGGTATCTATTTCCCGCAAGCGCTCCACCTCGTCGCCGAACAGTTCCACTCGTAAAGCCCGTCCGGAAGAAGCGGCGGGGAAAATATCTATAACCTCGCCATGCACACGAAAGGTACCGCGATGAAAATCCATTTCATTGCGGCTATATTGCATATTCACCAACTGTCGCAATATTGTATCCCGCTCCAATATCTGCCCCTGGTTTATCTGCAAACTTAAATCTAGATAATCCGCCGGGTCGCCCAAACCATAGATAGCGGAAACGCTGGCTACGATCAGCACATCCCGCCGCTGTAAAAGCGAAGTGGTGGCGGCGTGACGCAGCTTTTCTATTTCGTCGTTTATAGAGGCGTCTTTAGCAATATAGGTATCGCTCGAAGCGATATAAGCCTCCGGCTGGTAATAGTCGTAATAACTGACAAAATACTCCACGGCGTTTTCCGGAAAAAATTCCTTAAATTCGCCGTAAAGCTGAGCGGCTAGCGTTTTGTTATGGGCGATTACCAAAGTAGGCCGGTTAAGATTAGCCGCCACATTAGCCATAGTAAAAGTCTTGCCGCTGCCCGTGACCCCCAGCAGCACCTGATGCCTAAGCCCCCGCTCTATCCCCTCTGTTAGCTCCGCGATAGCCTGGGGCTGGTCGCCGGTGGGCGCGTAAGTGCTGAATAGCTTAAATTTATCCATGAAAACTCCTATAATACTGTAAGTCAAAGGCTTTCTCACCCGTTTACTAAGGGCAAAGAGTATTCTTGATATGAGTATTATAGATAATTATGGGGATAAAATCAATATCTTTAATATCTGGCCAAGAATATTTGGCTTGCGCAGAAAGCCCCCCTATGTTATTATAATTATAAGCTTTTTTAAAATTAAATTTTAGCAAAAAAAGTAATAATTATTAACTTAAACAAATAGGACAAACTGGAGTATTCGAGGAGAAGAATAAGTAAAAGGAGGTAATAATTATGCTACATTATATTGATCATAAGAAAATGGGTAAAGGCGCACATGGCTGGCTTGAAAGTCACTTTCACTTTTCTTTTGCAGAATACCATAATCCTCAAAATATCCGCTTTGGAATACTGCGTGTATTGAATGACGATACCGTACAGCCAGGCACAGGCTTTTCAGCTCATCCTCATCAAGATATGGAAATAATTTCCTATGTGATCTGTGGCGAACTTTCTCATGAAGATAACATGGGCAATGCCCGTACCCTAATTCGCGGACAAGCTCAATATATGAGTGCAGGAACAGGTGTTATACATAGTGAATTCAACCACGGAAACACTGAGCTTCGCTTCATGCAGATGTGGATTTTCCCAGATCAAAAAGGGTATGCGCCCAATTATGGCGATTACGGTTTTATTTGGGAAGACCGAATAAACAAATGGCTGCCCCTAGCCTGCGGCTATAATAATATACAAAGTACTGCTCCTATTCATATTCATGCGGATGTAAATGTTTATGCCGCCATAATATCGGCTGGCAGAAGCTTAGATTTTAAGCTTCTGCCAAACC
>WRKD01000112.1 GCA_009778255.1 Bacillota bacterium | reverse complement strand
GTGCAGTATGGTTACATGGCAAAGCGGGAGATTTAGCAGCAGCAGCCGTAGGCGAAGCTTCGCTCCTGCCACAAGACATTCTAGATCACCTGGGCGGGGCATTTAAGGCAATCAGCAATACATAGCGCAGCTTTTGCTTTCAGACTTCTATACATCATTATTTTCATAAAAGAGCAAGCCACAACAAAGAAGGGGTTAACAGCAAACCCCTTCTAATTATTAAAGACCTGGGGAGGTTATAAGATGGCAAATGTATCTGGCCGACCGGCATGTATAGAAGTAGATTTAGCCGCGCTTCGACATAATGTAACAGTAATGCGCAAGCAGGTATCCCCTGCTTTGCTGATGGCTGTGGTCAAAGCGAATGCCTTTGGGCATGGGGCCGTGCCTATAGCGCGCGCTGCTCTTATTGCAGGCGCCGAAAAACTGGCAGTAGCTACTATTGATGAAGCTATTGAGCTGCGTCAAAACGGTATAGCCGCACCAATATTGAATCTGGGCTGGACAGCTCCGGAAGAAATTACGCAAGCTCTGCGCTATAACATACAAATGACAGTATTCGATTATGAAAATGCTGCCCTAATATCTATGGTAGCTACTCGTCAACGTAAAAACGCCTCTATACATATTAAAGTTGATACTGGTCTTTGCCGCCTTGGTTTCCCCAGCAAAATTGCGGAAATGACAGCTTTGAAACGTCTCTATAACCTGCCAAAGCTGAAAATCGAGGGTGTATTTAGTCATTTCGCTTGTGCCGACGCAGCGGATTTGAGCAATGCCGAACAGCAGCTGCAACGCTTTGTAGATTTTACCGACGCCATGCAGGCTCAAGGCTTGAAAATTCTTCTACGCCATATAGCTAACAGCCCAGCTGTTGTAATATTCCCAGCTTCCTGGCTTGATATGGTACGCCCGGGAATAATGATGTTCGGCTGTTGCCCAGCCGAGCATTTGAGGCATGTATTACCCCTAAAGCAGGTGATGCGAGTTATTGCGCATATAGCTCAAATCCATACCTTACAGCCCGGAGATTATGTGGGCTACAGCTGTCGCTGGCAGGCTAAACGAGAAAGCTTAATCGCCACCCTTCCTTTAGGTTTTGCGGATGGCGTACCCCGCTTACTGGGTAATCGTGGAGAAGTATTGATTAAGGGCCAGCGCGTACCCATAGTGGGTAGTGTAACTATGGATCAGTTCATGGTAGATATAACAGATATTGTTGATGTTCATCAGGGTGATGAGGCGGTAATTCTGGGGAAACAAGAAAATGAGCTCATTACCCCGGAAGAGATAGCTTTACATGCGCAAACCATTACAGATGAAGTGGTTTCGCGTTTTGGACAGCGCTTGCCCAAAGTATATTTGAATGAATAATCTAGGGGCGCCTTTTAAATACCCACTCATCACCAAATTCGGAGTAAATAATATGCGCCCCTATTTTACACCCCAATATGTCAGGCAACCATCTGCCACCGCTTCAACCAAACCCCGCCAGTTTTCATCCCAATAATCCAAGTCATCGGTATTATCTAAAAACAAATACTCCACCAATAAGCCTTCCGCACCCTGACGCAGATCTATTTCGGGGTGAACTTTTATAAAACTGCGCGGTTTAGTTAGTTTTCCTCCTGTTTCCCTTAATATATAATAATAATCACTGCCGGTATTTTCATTATCCTGAGAATACCTGCGGTAAATACCTTCTGTGCCAAAACTTTTAAAATTATCATTAGGAGTATGCCCAAAGGAGATAAAATTTGCGGCAACAGCTTGTTGCCAGCCTGCATCGGCTTGTACAGAACGATAAAGCTGCCAACCTTGCATAGCTTGGCGTGTTGAGGCATTTAAATGATTAGAAATATAATACTTGGCTTGCGTGCTATAAGCCAAATAAACCCTGCCCCCCATAACATAAGGATCTATATCCGCCTCCGCCACCCCCGGTTGACCGGGAATATAATCACCTTCTCGCGTAAGGGCAGCCTTTAACCCGGCGGCTTTAAAAAGCTCTGCCATATAAAGGCTGGCGCGCAGATTCTCCTCTTTCTCTAAGCGCCCGCGTCGCGTAGCCCCATTATTATCCCCACCATGACCGGCGTCTATAATAATATCGAAAACCTCTTCGGGTAAGGCTAAAGCACAATCTACATAGAGTACTAGCCTCTCTTGTTCACATAAAAAACGATAATGCAGATTTTGACCGCTGCGGGTTATGGTGTAGCCGCTAAGCTCAAAATCCTTAGGAGCTTGTATACTTAAATCGGAAGCATAAATACGATATACACCGTCTTCTAATTCCGGCAAATACAGCCCCTGATTGGCATAAACAGAGGGGCGAAAATAGCGGCGGGTTTGTTTATTTATAAGTAAAACATCTTCACCAAAGCCAGGTTCCAAAGTAAAATGGACATTTTCGCCATAAATATAGATATTATCTAAAAAAGGCTCGGCCCATACAACAGTCTCGGCGCGCCGGTTGACTTCTTTTCCATACCAAAGCAGCACCGCAAATAAAACCGTAGCCAAAGACAAAGAAGCCAGTATTTTCAAGAAACGATACATAAAATACCACCTTAAACAGCAATAGGCAATGACCGGCAGATAATTATGGGCACCTCGATTTACTCCGAATTGCCAGATTCATTAGTAATTTTTTCGCCTAGCAAGGCGGAGGAGCTGAAGCGTAGCCTAAAGCTACGTGAAGCAACGACAACGCAGCCTAGGCGGAAAAAGGGCAGCGAAGATGGTGATGAGTGAGTATTTAGAGGCGCCCTTATCTCTTACCAATATCTTCGTCGTTTACGAAGGCGATTTTACTACTTTTGCCAAGAAAAAAAACTACTTTAACCCTATGCAATTATACCGCTTTATATCATTATACCGTCAAATTCAAAAGATAGAACCTTATCTAGCCACTAACCGCTAACCGCTAGCCACTAGTCACTAGCCACTGGGTTGTGGGCGCAGCCCACCTTGGTACTGTTTACTTAGCAACAATTATATCGCTTTAATAAAGGACATGCAAGTGGCATTTATAATAGCTATAGTAAAATTGACAGAGCGACTTGGGTAAGATATAATAATATGCAAATTGATGACATGAGGCAAAGCCTGATTTTGGGTATTGTATGACAATCCTTGTTTTTGCACATGATCTTAGCATGAGCTTTACTACAGAGCCGCTGTTTAAGGGGCTAAATTTTCGTGTTGAAACAGGGGCGCGCATAGGGTTAGTAGGGCCAAATGGTTGTGGTAAAACCACCTTGTTTCGCTTAATTAACGCACAGCTTGAACCAACTGCAGGCAAGATCAGCCTGGCGCGGGAAACTGTGGCAGGCTATATGGAACAACAGCCGGATAACCTGGCTTTGCCTCTGCGTTCTGCAGTACGTGAAGTGTTTTCGCCACTCATAAACATTGAAGAAGAACTGGCCGGTTTAAACCATCGTTTGGATAAAGAGAGTTCGCCGGAACTTTTAGCCCGGCAGCATAATTTGCAGGAAAAGTATGCCGCCAGCGGAGGGTACACTTATGAAAGCCGCTTGAATGCTGCTCTTATGGGGTTAGGTTTTGCTAAGCAGGAATTGGAATTACCACTAAGCAGCTTATCTGGAGGGCAACGCAGTAAGGCGCTCTTAGCGAGAGCTTTATTGAAAGAAGCCAATTTACTATTATTAGACGAACCTACCAATCATCTCGATATAGCCGCCTTAGAATGGCTGGAAGGATATTTAGCTGCTTGGCGGGGCGCTTTTATTATCATTTCACATGACCGTTATTTTTTAGATAAACTGACCACAATCACTTGGGAACTGGCTGATGGACGATTATATAAGTATAATGGCAATTACAGCGCGCATCTTGCACTAAAAGCTACGCGAGAAAACAGCTTGACTCACCGGCAGGAGCAGGCTCGCCGTGAAGCCCGGCGTATCGAGGCTATGATAGAGCAACAAAAAAGTTTTAATCGGGAGCGCAATTACCGAACTATTGCCAGTAAGCAAAAGCAATTGGCCCGAATAGAAACCGAAGTGCAAGCATTAAGCCCCTTAGCGGCGGCGCGGCGTCTGAGTTTCAGCTTTGTAACACCGCCTCCCGGCGGGCAGGAAGTACTAAGGGTATATGACCTTAGCAAATCTTTTGATAAACGCCGTCTCTTCGAAAAGGTGGATATGGCTATTAACAAAAGCGAGCGTGTGTTTTTGCTGGGGCCTAATGGCTGTGGTAAAACCACCTTATTAAAAATGATTCTGGGGCGGCTTGGTATGGATAATGGGCATATTAAGCTAGGGGTCAATATTGTCCCTGCCTATTTCGACCAAATGACTGGTACTTTTGACAGTAATCGTACTATCTTGGAAGAATTAACAGAACGCTTCCCTCGCCTCACTCAACATGAAATACGCTCGGCACTGGGCCGTTTTCTGTTTTTTGGTGAAGATGTTTATAAACCGGCGGCACAGTTATCTGGCGGGGAGAAAGCCAGATTAACCTTGCTGACCCTGCTGCTGACTCCGGCTAATTTTCTCTTATTGGACGAGCCCAGCAATCACTTAGATATTTTCTCGCGTGAGGCCGTGGAACAAGCCTTATTGGATTATAGCGGAGCAATGTTAGTGGTATCTCATGACCGTTATCTTATCAATAAGCTGGCGCAACGCATCTATGTATTGGAGCAAAACGGTATAAAACAGTATTTGGGTAATTATGATGATTACTTAGAGAAAATGATGAAAGACAATGCAATTCTACAGGAAAAAGACCTTATACAAAGCGGCGAGGAAAAGCCGGGGCGTGGCGCTATTGAGTACCGTCAACGCAAAGAAGAGCAAAGCCGCCGCCGCAAAGCAGAGCGGCGTGTTTTGCTGGCCGAGAAAGAAATACAAAAAGCAGAAAAAGAATTGGCGCGCTTAAACGCAGCCTTAACGGCAGCGGCTACAGATTATCTGCGCCTACCGGAGCTGGCTAAAGAGCATGAACAAGCCGAAGACGCGCTAATGCGCTGTTATGAAGAATGGGAAGCAGCCCAAATTGAAACTCACTAAAAGGTTATTGACTATCTGCGAAGAATTCTACATATAAATGAGCATTTATTGATAAAAATCATTCAAATTTATCGTTTCAAACTTATTGAGGCTTTAAGCCGCTCGGGGGAAAGTATGGACATACTTAGCAGCTTAAATGAACAACAAATGCAAGCGGTTACCACTGCGCCGGGGCAAACTTTAGTAGTAGCCGGCGCCGGTAGCGGAAAAACGCGCGTGCTGGTTAGCCGCATAGCCTGGCTTCTGTCTACACAGCACATCCTGCCTATGGAAGTATTCGCCGCCACCTTTACCAATAAAGCAGCCAGAGAAATGAAAGAACGCTTAGCCGGTCAAACAGGCTTACCCACTCAATATATGTGGATAGGCACCTTCCATTCCCTATGCGCACGACTGTTGCGACGGGAAAGTAATTTTCTTGCTCCCATGACCGCAAATTTCAATATCTACGATACCGGCGAAAGCCGCTCCCTAATTAATAAATGCTTAACTGATTTAGGTTTGCAGCAGAATAAAGAGTATAACCCCTCTGCCGTATTGAATGCTATAAGCGCGGCAAAGAGCAAACTATTAAATGCTGCAGCATATGCCTCCCGAGCCGAAGACAACTGGCAGGAAACTGTGGCTCGCCTCTACAAAGAATATCAACGGCGGCTTTTATACAATAATGCTTTTGATTTTGACGATTTGCTTATGCAAACTGTAATGCTATTACTACGCGAGACCACAGTTTTAGATCATTATCGCGCCCAGTTTAAGCATATACTTGTAGATGAGTATCAAGATACGAATCATAGCCAATATCAGCTTGTTAAATTGCTAAACGGTGATACGGGAAATCTTTTTGTGGTGGGCGACCCAGATCAATCTATTTATCGCTGGCGTGGCGCCGATATAAGTAATATTATGGATTTTAATAAAGATTTCCCCGCTTGCCGGGAAATAGCGCTTATAGAGAACTATCGCTCCCGCCAAAACATTCTCAACGCAGCAAATACCTTAATCTCTTATAATAAAAACCGCAAACCTAAAGATTTGTTTTCTTCCAGAGGTTTAGGAGAGAAAATACAGTTGTATCAATCTGCAGACGATCGTGAAGAAGCTTACTTTATTATAGATAATATCGCCCGCCTGCGCCAAAAAGGCTGGAATTTGCGGGATTGCGCTATACTTTATCGCATTCACAGTCAAAGCCGCCTCTTTGAAGACCAATGCCGGCGTTTAAATATACCATATCGTGTATATGGCGGAATGAAGTTCTACGAACGTAAAGAGGTAAAAGATACTTTAGCTTATTTACGTTTTATAGCAAACCCCCAAGATACGGAGGCATTAAACCGTATTTACAATGAACCTAAGCGTGGCATTGGCAAGGCAACTTGGGAAAAACTTCTGGCCTTAGCTAATAAAGAGCATATGCATATTGCACAACTTATGCAAAAACCGGAAAACGAGTTAATTTCTCCCTTGGCTTGCCAAAGACTGCGAGCTTTAGCTGCCCAATTCAATGTTTGGCGAAAATATGCGCAAGACTTTTCAATGAAAGAATTATTACAACGCCTCTGGCTGGAGAGTGGATATAAAGATATGGTGGCTGCTTTGCCGGATGCAGCAGAGCGCCTGGAAATTTTAGAAGAACTATATAACACCGCCGCTGCTTTCGACGACGAATATGCGGAAAGTGCGGCTTTTTACGAAGAAGAAAATATTAAACCCCTTACTGCTTTTTTAGGGCAACTGTCACTTGCGACTGATATGGATAAAGCCGAGGAGCAAACAGATTTTTTAGCTATGATGACATTACATGCAGCCAAAGGGCTAGAATTCCCCATTGTTTTCATAGCTGGGCTGGAGGAAGGGCTTTTCCCTCATCAGAGAGTATTGCTATCTTATAATGAAGATGAAATTGAAGAAGAGCGGCGTCTATTTTATGTAGGTATGACCAGAGCACAAGAGCGACTGTTTATTAGTTTTGCGGCGCGCCGCCTACAACATGGCGTTTATATACACCCCCCCCCCTCCTGTTTTTTAACGGAATTGCCG
>WRKD01000111.1 GCA_009778255.1 Bacillota bacterium | reverse complement strand
AGCAAAGGCCAGACAAATGCCTACGGCAAAACCACTGGTATGCACGTAGCTATTGCTCGCGATGATACATCGCGGCACTAGCTCAGAGTATTGAGTTATGGTAGTTTTCGCGTAGCGAAAACTGTTCAAGTAAAACATGCAGCTTAACAGTTTGAACACACTTTTTTATGGTAGTTTTTAGGGACAAAGTTGCTATAGGGCGCCTCTAAATACCCGCTCATCACCATCTTCGTTGCTTTTTTTCGCCTGGTCTGCGTTGTCGTCACCTCACGCTGCTTTGGCTACGCTTCGGTTTTTCCACCGCCTTGCCAGACGAAAAAACTACTTACGAATATGGCAATTCGGAGTAATTAGAAACGCCCTATCAAGCTAAATTGAATAGGTATGTGTTATTCTAAAACAAATTTCGCTATTAATGTTATTGTGGCGCCGGCGTCAAAAACAAACTCTTCTTCATCCGACACCTTATTAGCCCCTTCATACCAAGCGTCGAAAACATAACCATCATTTGCCATAGCTTCTACAGTCACTTCGGCGCCATATGTAAAGCTGCCGTTACCGCTGACAGTTACCGTGCCCCCCTCCTCAGGGTCTGCTTCAACGCTTATCGTATATGTTTTAAGCGAAAACCTCGCTTCCAAAGATCTTGAATTATTTACGGTAAATCTATATATTGGCGTAGTCTCACTCAGCTTATTACTATTTTCATACCATCCGGCAAAATCATAACCGGTAGCGGGGGTAGCGGTTAAAACCACCTCGGCGCCATAACTATAAGCATCGCCACCGGTTACCGTACCTCCTTCCGCAGGGTTTACTCCAACGGTAACAGTATATTTGGTATTACTATCCAGCCATTTTGCCTTAAGGGTCATGTCTTTCGTTACTTTATCATCAAAATTCCATTTATCATCGTTATTATACCACCCTTCCAAAATATACCCATTTCTAAGGGGATCATTTGGTTTCACTATTTTAGTATTAAAATCTACCGTTTGCTTAGCCGGCGTTGGAGAACCACCCATAGCGTCGAAAGTAACTATACAATTTGTATTCGCTTTCTCAATTTCTATAAGCCGATAACCAAATTTTCCATCCTTATCTTCAGCACAAACAGCATACCAGCCATAATCTTTTACAGGATCTACAGTAAACATTTTGTTAGTAATATTCTTATCGTCAAAACCTGTTTTACTATTATATACGCTGCCCTCTTTAGCTGTTCGGTAGCCAATAAAATCTATATCTGCACCGCCGCTTACTTTTTCGGCTACAATCGCTACTTCTACTAAACCGCTGGCGGGATTGAGCTCTTGCGAGAGAATAACTATAGGCGAATCTTCCCTAATAGTGGTAATCTCAAATAGCTTAAAACTGCCATAGCCGCTACTATTCTCCGCATAAATGGCATACCAGCCATTTTTTTCCAGTGAAAACTCCAATTTCTTGGTAATATCAGTAAAACCGTCCTTACTTTTATATGTAGCATCCTTAGTAGAAGTACGCCTGCCCACATAAGTCACATCTCTGGTTTCGGTATCGGTAGCGGTAACAACCACCCATACTTCATTGCTGCCCAGCACGGTTATATCTACCGTAATGGTGGGGCCGCTGAAATAATTAGTTATGGCTGTAATAGCGGCTTGTTGCGAAGCGGTGGAGATAGATTGGGCATTACGGACGCCATCTACCACGGTAATTAGCAGCTTGGCCATTTCTCCACGCTTAAGGTATTGTTTTGGCGCTATTCTGTTTTCACCCACACCGGAAATATAGTTTTTTTCCACCAGGGAGGAAATATCCAGCCTTGCCCAGTCAGATACTTGACCGGCGTCTGCGAAACGCATATAAGCATTAGGGTCGGAAGGTGAAAGTTTGTAAGCCCGCGCCAGCATGGAACAACCCATTTCTCTGGTCAAGGTATTATTGGGGCCAAAAGTAACGCTATCTAAGCCATTCACTACCTTAGCCTCATAAAGTGCTTTTACTGCCTCAAAATAAAAAGCGCTGGCTGCTACATCGTTGAACGGGCAAGCATAAGCTGCTCGTGGCTGGCCCATAGCCCGCCACAGCATTACCGTAAACTCCCCACGTGTAATAGATGCTTCCGGACGAAAATTACCATTGCCATCCCCCGTCATCCAGCCGCGGGAAGAAGCGTCGCGAATAAACTGCGCGCTCCAGTGACTGCTGTAATCATCCGCCTGCGCCATAGTTCCCCAGACAAATACTATTGCCAGGGTAAGTACAATTACAGGGAGAACTTTTTTCATTTTCCACATATTATCACTCTCCAAATTTAAAATAATTATTATAGAAAACTACCATAATAAACAAGAGTTTTGGGGCGTTTTGATCATAGAAAAGCGTTCATATCGCGCTTATTTTCAGAACTAGCGCCAAAATCTTTAGTTTTGAGTGCCGGCTACGTGCATTACAAAGGTTTTGCCTTAGACAAAAGCCTGTAAGGTCATACTCTGTTCTTTCGTCTCTTTTTTCTTGCGAGTAAAGACCGCGTTAGGCAGGTAGTTTTGGCCCATCTATAAAATGGCCTCATAAATAATAGATATTCGTAGAATATCGTCATATTCCTGCTGAGAATATAGCCACTTTATCTGCCTTTATTGCCGGTATACAAACTGCGCCAGTAAATCTCTGTTTGAGTATGCATAGAAGGAATAAGTTGGCTCATCAGATACCGGTGCACCGTCTTCCAGCCACGCAATAAAATCATAATCATCGTGAGCTAAAGCAGTTACCGTAACCTCCGCGCCTTCCCTGTAGTTGCCGCCGCCAGATACCAAACCCCCATCTTGCGCATGCACAGATATCCGATAATATATTTCTACTTCCGCTTCATTTATGGTAATGCTAAACACTTTAATATCGCTGCCCGCTTCATTTTCCGCCATAATAATAAATTCATAGAAACCAGCCGCTATAGGCGTACCAGAAATACGGCCGCTCGCTTCATCCAGGCTTATTCCCTCAGGTAAAAAGCCATTTTCTACATGCCATGTAATAAAAGAGCCTGCGCCGGATTGCAAAGTTCGTTCATAATACTCGCCAACAGTACCAACAGGCAGGCTACCGGTAACGATCAGCGGCGTTTCATCATCTTCTTCTTCCCCTTCCCACCAGGCATAAAGGGTCATAGATTTCGTTACAGGATCGAGAGTAAAATCCCATTTTTTACCATAACCGTCATACCAGCCAATAAATTCCAACCCTACTCCTCTGGTAGGATCCGGTATAGGCTGGCTTACTTTGCCGCCTGAAATAATTATCTGCGGTTCCAGATTTCCGCCTAAACCATCATTAAGCATGAAAAAGACCACATAGTTGCCTTTGGCGGCCCAGTGAGCATATAAATCGAGATTTCTAAACACAGCGCTGCCAAAATTATAAGGGGTTTTCTTTATCGGGTCGGTATGCCAGCCGGCAAACTCATAGCCTTCCCGCGTAGGGATTTTAGTTGGCTGAGAAACCCTTTCGCCGTACTGTACGGTTTCCGCTGCAAAAACACCACTACCTCCGTTTAAATTAAAAGTTACCGTATAAGTTGCCGGCGCCACAACCCCGCCTTTTTTCACTTCAATTAGTCTATAAGCAAAATTATGCTCATTATCATTTGCGCAAAAAGCATACCAGCCATAATTCTCCTCAAGATTATTTATCGTATATTGATAAACTCCACCGCTGGCTGCAATTTTATTGAACCCTAAAGAATCTTTAAAAGTATCGTCTTGCCGTGCTTTGGTCCAGCCAATAAAATCAACTGTTCCGGTAGAGGTTGCGGTTATCGTTATGATAGATTCTTTGGCAGCTGTATCTGTTCTTTGCGAAAGAAAAATCCTCAGTGAGCTTACATTTTCAACAAGGCCGGGGCTTTCCTCTTGCTGTATTTCTTGAGCGCTTGAATGAATAACGGTGAGGAGCTTGGCCATTTCACCCCGCTTTAACTGCTGTAAAGGGGCTATTTTATTATTTCCCACTCCGGAAATAAAACTCTTTTCCACCAAAGCGGCAATTGCCTCCCGCGCCCAGGCAGAAATTTGAGCGGCATCCGCAAAACGTTGATAAGCATTTGCATCTGTCGCAATAAGATCATAAGCGCGCGCCATCATAGCAAAACCCATTTCCCGGGTTAGGGCAATATTGGGACCATAAGCAACATTGCTCATGCCTTTTACTATCTCGCTTTCAAAGAGAGCAATTACCGCTTTATAATAGAAGGCGTTTTCTTGCACATCAATGAAAGGGCAGGTAATAGAAGATTCCCTTTGCCCCAAGGCGCGCCATAGCATCACCGCGAACTCACCGCGAGTAATATCTGCTTCCGGGCGATAATTACCCTTGCCATCTCCCAAAATCCAGCCGCGGGAAGCTGCGTCTGTTATGTATTGCGCACTCCAGTGATTAGTGTAGTCGTCTGCCAGCGCCAAGGTTCCTAAAATCAACATCATCAGCAACACCGATATTATTACCCACAGGATTCTCCCTTTTTGCCGCATTTTACCACCCTCCATTTTTTCTAGCGCATTTATTCATTCGCTTTTAAAGCTTTGTTCCAACAACTCCTTTACCAGGCCGGGGTTTGCTTGGCCTTTTGTTTCTTTCATAACTTGCCCCACTAAAAAACCTAAAGCTTGCATTTTTCCATTACGATAATCATTGGCTGCTCCCGCGTTTTTATTTATAATGTTTCTAATCGCATCTTCCAGTAATACACTATCGGAAATCTGCGCAAAACCTTTGTCTTTAATTATATTCTCTGGTTTACCGCCTTCCATAAAAATTATTTCCAACACTTCTTTGGCGCTCTTATTATTGATTGCGCCTTTTTTTAGCTCTGTTAAGAGATAAGCGAAATCCTGCGCAGCTATTGGTATGCTCTCTAATTCATCATCCAAGCTGTTAAGCAAACGTAAAACATCGCCTATTAACCAATTGGTGACAGTTTTTGCTTCATTAAATAATGGCGTCACTTCATCAAAATAATAAGCCAGCAAGGGGTTGGCAACCAACTGAGCCGAATCATAACCGCTAAGCCCAAATTCTTTTTGCAAGCGCTCTAAACGGGCGTCCGGCAGCTCTGGCAATTCCGCCGCTATTTGCTTAATCCATGCTTCATCAACTATTACAGCAGGTACATTAGGCTCCGGGAAATAGCGATAATCCTGAGCATCTTCTTTGGTTCGCATAGCCCTGGTCCTGCCTTCGGCTTCATTCCACAAGCGCGTTTCCTGATACAAAGGTTCACCGTTTTTCAACATAAAGGTATGCCGCTCTTGCTCAAATAATATGGCGCGCTGCACGGCGCGAAAAGAATTCAGGTTTTTAATTTCGCTTCTAACACCAAATTCTTTTTGTCCTTGCGGTCTTAAAGAAATATTCACATCGCAGCGTAAAGAACCCTGCTCCATTTTTACATCGGATACTTCGGCATATTCCAAAATGAGCTTTAGTTTTTCCGCAAATTGTTTGGCTTCATCGGCCGAACTGAGATCTGGCTCGGTCACGATTTCTATTAAAGGCATGGAAGAGCGGTTATAATCCGGCAGTGAATAGCGGGAACCGCTGATACTCTCGCCACTATGCACCAGTTTACCGGCATCTTCCTCAATATGTATACGGTTGATACGCACTTTTTTTAAATTACCGTCTGAATCGGTGATCATAATATGTCCATTGCGGCAAATGGGCAGCGGCAATTGGGTGGTTTGATAACCGGCCGGTAAATCCGGGTAAAAATAGTTTTTACGATCAAATTTACTGTAAGGCTGTATTGCGCAATTCAAAGCTAACCCCGCTTTAACAGCCAATTCAACCACACGTTTGTTCAAAGCCGGCAAGGCGCCGGGCAAGCCCAAGCAGCCGGGGCAAATATTGATATTTGGTTCATTAGAAAAAGATGTGGGGCAACCGCAAAAAATTTTACTCTGCGTTTTTAGCTCGGCATGGAATTCCAAACCTATTACAGTTTCATATTTAGTCATGCTACACCGCCCCCTTTTGCCGTGCTTGTTTTGCTACATCCGGAGGAATAAATCTCGGCTGTTCCAGGGCTGAACCTACCATAAAGAGAGTTTCTTCATCAAAGGGTTTTGCCAGCAATTGTAAGCCCATAGGCAGCCCTTCTTCCATGGCATATGGCACAGTCATAGCCGGTAATCCCACAAGATTAGCCGGCGCCGTATAGAAATCTGTTATATACATAGCCAATGGGTCATTAGAATACTCACCCAATTTAAAAGCTGTATTCATGCTCACGGGAGTCAACAGGCAATCGTATCCGGCGGCAAAAACAGTTTCATAATCGTTCTTTATCAATGTACGGATACGTAAGGCCTGCTGATAATAGGCTTCTATTTGCTGCGCCGAAGTTACATATGCTCCCAGCAAAATGCGTAGCTTAGCCTTTCCGCCGAAGCCTGCCGTACGTGTGGCGCTGATCATATCGTAAACATTATTCCTCTCCACCCGCAAACCAAAACTGACCCCGTCGTAACGGGCTAAATTCGAAGAAGCTTCCGCCGAAGCCAATATATAATATACAGATAAAGCATATTTTGTATGTGGTAAATCTACCTCTTCCACCTGCGCGCCTGCCTGACACAGTGCAGCGGCGGCCTTTTCGATCATTTTCATAGTTGGCGGCGCCGTGATCTCGTTTAAAAATTCTCTGGGCAAGCCCACCTTCAAACCTTTAACCGGTTTAGTGCAGGCTTGGCGGTATGCGCCTATTTCTTGTGGTGTTAATGTTACGTCTTTACCATCTGGCCCCGCAATTATTTCCAGTGCCATAGCGGCGTCTTCTATACTTTTTGCCAATAACCCCGCCTGATCCATCGACGAAACCAATGGAACAATACCGTAACGGGAAATTCGTCCATAGCTGGGTTTAATACCTACCACTCCGCAAAAATGAGCTGGTAGGCGCACGCCGCCGCCGCAATCTGTACCCAAAGCTACGGCGCACATATCGGCTGCCACAGCCG
>WRKD01000110.1 GCA_009778255.1 Bacillota bacterium | reverse complement strand
GGGATTGCGGCGCGAAGGCCGCAATGACGAGAAAATGATAGTTGCGCTAATTTGGCAGAGTTGTAAAGCTAGTTTTTAGAGGCGCCCATTAATAATACTGCGAATATCGCCAAGCATACCCGCAAGGAGGGAGTGAAAAGGGTGAATTTAGGGGTGAAATACATGAAAAAGTCCTGCAACTTAAAACCGTTCACAGGACTTTTTGTTGGGGTAGATGAAGGGACTTGAACCCTCGGGTGCCGGAGCCACAATCCGGTGCGTTGACCGCTTCGCCACATCTACCATGCATAACAAAATTTATATTATCATGCAATAAGCCGCTTGTCAATTGTTTTTAATTGAAGGCAATTGAAGGCGCTCTTGATAAGAGACTATTTATAATATGATTCTTCGGTGAGTATGGCCTGCATGCGTAAGTCGTGCTGTTCATGGGGAATATCGGGAAAAATCTGTATTTCCCGCGTTACTCCTAAACGAAAAGCATTGCTGCCGCATAAATAGCGGTCATAAAAACCGCCGCCACGCCCCAGTCGCCATAAATCTTTTGAGAAGGCTAACCCGGGAATCAGTGCCAATTCAATAGTATTGTCTGCTGCTACTGGTGCTGTAACCGGCGGTTCTTTAATATGATAATGATTTGGCGTAAGCTCCTGCAAATCTTTTACTTCCCGAGCTTCCATAATACCCGGCCCACAAATACGCGGCAGGTATAGGCAGTACGATTCAGCAAGCAGTTTTTTTAACAAAGGCCATATATCTACTTCTTGAGGTAAAGGCGCGAAAGCCAGCACACAATGCACCTGTTGTAATTTAGTCAATTGCCATAATCGTGCGCAAATATGTTCGTCTGTTTTTTTAAGCAACTCTTTATCTGCCGCATGCAAGCATTCCTGCACATACCGCCTCAGAGCAGCTTTATCAGAGTAAGCATAAGGTTTTTCTTGCGGCATTGGCAACATCCTTAGTTAATTCTAGCTAAAGCTTATTTTTTGATTTTTGTAAAATTTGGAACAAGTAATCATATTGTAACGACTAAAATAATATGCTATAATGCCTATAGATTTCTTTAAGCAAATTATAAATCCTTTTTACTATTTTAATTATTTTGGGGGTAATATATGCCGCACAAAGCAAAAAAAAGATCTATGCGCCGGCCAAAAAAAGGCATACGCTGGGGATATATACTATTGTTCTTATTGATCGTGATAATGATAGCGGCGTTGATTGGCGGTGTTATGGGCGCCGGTTGGATAGCCGGCTTGCGTCAGGAATTGCCGGAGATTACCGCCGACGATTTACAAATGAACCAGACAAGCTATGTTTATGATAAAACCGGCCGGCAAATAGGAACCTTGCATGCCGGTGAAAACCGTGTTACTGTCGAATTGGCCGATATGCCGCCTTTTTTAATAGACGCGCTTATTGCTACCGAAGATATTCGTTTTTATGAGCATAATGGTGTAGATTTTCGCTCGGTGATGCGTGCTCTTGTTGTTGATGCGCGTGATAGCCTGAAAAATAAAGAGCTTACATTTACGCAAGGCGCTTCAACCATTACCATGCAGCTGATCCGTAATGTGGTGGCAGATACGCAAAAAAAACTAGATCGTAAAGTAAAAGAGGCTTTACTTGCTTTGGAATTTGAAAAAAGTTATAGCAAGGATGATATTCTATATCTCTATATGAATGAAATTTATTTAGGGCAGCGTACATACGGTTTTCATTCGGCGGCAAATTATTATTTCGCCAAAGATTTGAAGGATATCAGCTTAAGCGAAGCAGCTTTAATGGTGGGAGTATTACGTAACGCCGAGTATTATTCGCCATATCGTCAGCCGGAACGTGCTTTGGGCGTGCGTAATACAGTGCTGAATAATTTAATAATCTATAATGAGGAGAAATATGGCGCTGTGGCGCGCGCCGCTATGAAGGAAGAATTGGTTCTTTCCAAAGCTCCGGATAATATTGGCACAGATTATATGCATCCTTGGTTTGTCGATAATGTTCTTACCGAAGCTACAAATATTTTATTGCAATTAGATATGCCCGCAGAGTCATTATTTACAGCCGGATTACATGTATATACTACCTTGTATCCAAAGGTGCAGGTAGCTATGGAAAACGCCTATGCTGACGATGAGAATTTTAAGCAAGTCGAGGGAAAAACCGGTGATATTGTTGAAAGCGGTATGGCAATTGTTAACCCTCATACCGGAGAAATCTGTGGTTTGGTAGGAGGCCGCCGTTATGGCGCTAAGCGCGGTTTTAATAGAGCAACCTCTTCCCAGCGTCAACCCGGGTCAAGTATTAAACCGGTAGTGGCATATGGGCCGGCTTTAGATTTAGGCTATGGTCCCGGCTTTGTGTTAGACGATGCACCTTTTACCGGCGCAAAGTATGACCCGGGTAATTCAGACCGTGCTTATCAAGGGCGGGTTACCATGCGCCGCGCTTTGATGGGTTCGCGAAATACCTGTGCTGTAAGGATGCTACAAACAATCGGCACCCAAACCGGCTGGAGCTATGCTGTTAATATGGGGTTACCCTTAAGCGAGGAAGATGCCTATTACAGCTCTATTGCTTTAGGAGGCATTACCCGTGGGGTCAGCCCGCTGGATATGGCAGGCGCTTTTGCCACCTTTGCCAATGGCGGTATCTATACCAAACCTTACAGCGTTGCTAAAATATTGGATGCGCGCGGTAATATCATTTATGAAGCCGACCCTTTACAGAGAGTTGTTATGTCGGAGCAAGCCGCCTATTTACTTACTGATATGCTGATCAGTGCGGTAGCCGGCGGCACAGGTACTGCAGCCCGATTAAGCGATTGGCCCACTGCCGGCAAAACAGGCACTGTGGAATTACCTTCAGATGTAAAAGAATATGCCGGTAAAAGCGGGCATAAAGATATTTGGTTTGCCGGCTATACTCCGGAATTATGCGGAGCAGTATGGATGGGTTATGACAATATGCTGGATGCCGAAAAAAATGTGCAATACCTGCCGCGCGTATATGGCGGAGGTCCTACAGCTCAATTATGGAAAGTGATCATGACCGCTTGTCATGAAGGTATGGAAGTAACGCAGTTTAAAAGGCCCGAGGGTTTGGCGGCTATAAGTATAGATACAAAAAGCGGCAAATTGCCTAGCGCCCTAACTCCCCCCGAATTTCTGGGTTCGGAGCTATTTGATAATCGATATGTACCAACAGAAGAATCTGATATTTGGCAGGTTGTTGAGCTTTGCGCAGATAGCGAAACTTTAGCCGGGGAATACTGCCCAAATAAAATCACTTCCGTGCGTATGGTGGTAGATTTAGAAGAAGGTAAAGAAATTAGCACAAAAGTAGCCGATTATTATCTGTATGCACCACAAGCTTATTGTACTTTACACACTGTTCCTCAAGGAGATCTTTATTCAGTTTATATTTGTACCGATCCGCGTCATGGCGCGGAGCGGGTATTGGCGAATGTGCCGGCTTATGGCATGAGTGGCGGCTGTCCGCAGGAATTTATTGCTTTACGTTACTATGGCGCTGCATATCTGCCATCCAAAATTTGCGATCTAACAGATCATGCTTTGGAAGGTTTCAGCCAAGGCGTACTGGATACCAACCCCACTAACCCTTATTTGCCAGCTAACAGTGTCAACACAGATAATAATCAAGGCACAAACCTTGGTATTATTACTGATACCAACCACGATACTAACTACGGTACAACTTCAGGAAACACCTCGGGCAGCATTTATCCCACAGATGAAAACGGCGTGCCTGTTTTGCAAACCCCCAATAGCCTGGCGGTATTTCCTTCCGGTAAGGGCTGCTTGTTAAGCTGGGCAGGCCATAATGATCCGGCAACAACAATCTATATTATTCAAAAGGTTACGGATGACGAGGAAGAAACCGCCATTAAATACCAGGTTACCGGCGCTTACTCTTTCGATGATGATGATGTAAGGCTGGGCCATACTTACACTTACCGTTTATATGCGTATAATGCAGAGTTTGGTGTGACCAGTGGTTGGTCGCAAAGAATCAACTTCAGTATATAGGAGGCATAATGATTGGTTTTCTAGAAAGCTTACAAAATAAACAGCCTTTAGTATTTGACGGCGCCATGGGCAGTATGCTTGCACAAGCCGGATTAACTGAAAGCGCCGGGTTAGCTAATATAGAGCATCCGCAGCAAGTTTATGATATACATCGTGCTTATATTGAAGCCGGAGCACAATGCCTCATAACTAATACTTTAACTTTAAACAGCGTTTATATGAAAAAAGCCGGTCAAGCAGCCCTGCTGGAAAAATCACTTTATGCCGGAATTGAGCAGGCGCTTAAGGCTGCAGAGGGAAAAGTTTTTGTTTTTGGAGATATGGGGCCGGCAGGTGAATTGTTAAAACCATATGGCAGTGGCGACTCCGGCGCTTTTTATGAAGCGTATTGTCAACAGGCAGCCGTTTTCGCCGAAACTGCTTTAAGCGGTATAATTATCGAAACGGTTTTTTCTTTAGCAGAAGCACAAATAATGTTGAATGCCTGCCGAGATGCTGCCCCATGCTTGCCGGTAATATTATCGATGACTTTTGCAAAAACTAAAGACGGCGGGCGCACCATGATGGGAGATAAAGCAGTAGATATAGCGGTAACAGCAAAACAAGCCGGCGCCTGTGCGGTTGGCGCTAATTGTGGCGATCTGTACCCGCAGGAATTTGCAGTTGTTATGCAGGCTATGGCCCCGGCCGGTTTGCCTTTAATAGCTCAGCCAAATGCCGGTAAACCACAACTATGTGCGGGGAAAGTAGTATATGATCTTGATCCCAACTCTTTTGCTGCAGATATGCTGGCCTTACGCACTGCCGGAGCATCTATGTTAGGTGGTTGCTGTGGAACCACCCCGGCCCATATTGCGGCTTTAACGAAAGCTGTAATGCAATAAGCAGCTATAAAAGCTTATTGTATAGTGATACTCTTTAACCTAACGCGGCCTTCAGCCGCAAATGTTGAGTGTTGAGTGTTGAGTGTTGAGTTGCGGAAGTTTTCGCTTTGCGAAAACTGTTTTAACAAAAACACACAGCTTAACGGCTTAATCAACTTGTTTTAAAAAGTCGTTGCAGGGTAAGTGACTAATTTAGTTCTGGAAGATCTATTCCGAGAGGGGGTTTTGTATGTCTAAAACTGAAGACATGTCGCCGATTACTGTGGGAAAACAGAAAATTGAATGGGCAGCGGCACATATGCCGCTGCTTAATGGGCTAAAAAGTGAATTTTGTCAAGAACTTCCTTTTGCCGGCTTAAAAGTGACCATGTCCATACATTTGGAGGCTAAAACCGCATATTTAGCTACAGTGCTGGCAGCCGGTGGAGCTATGGTTGCTGCTACAGGTTCTAATCCTCTGTCTACCCAGGATGATGTAGCAGCCGCTTTGGCAACTTATGACCGGATTGCCGTTTATGCTAAACATGGAGTTAACCCCCAAGAATACCATAGGCATTTGCAAGAGGCCTTAGCATTTGGACCACATATTGTAATTGACGACGGTGGAGATCTCCTTAGTTTGCTGCATGGCTCTTATCGTGATTTGCTTGCCGGAGTATGGGGTAGCTGCGAGGAAACCACAACCGGTATAGCTCGTCTCAAAGCAATGGAAAAAGAGGCTGTGCTGGCTTGCCCGGTAATAGCCGTCAATAATGCCCGCTGTAAATATCTGTTTGATAACCGTTATGGCACAGGTCAATCGGTATGGGATGGTATCAACCGTACCACCAATTTAATTGTAGCAGGTAAAACTGTGGTGGTAGCGGGTTATGGCTGGTGCGGTAAAGGAGTTTCTATGCGCGCGAAAGGTTTGGGCGCCCAAGTGATTGTCACCGAAATAGACCCAATAAAAGCAATAGAAGCCCATATGGATGGCTTTACTGTAATGCCTATGGAAAAAGCCGCCCTTTTGGGCGATATCTTTATTACAGTTACCGGTTGCAAAGATGTAATAACGCGCGAGCATTTCCCTATTATGAAAAACGAGGTTATTCTTTGCAACGCCGGGCATTTCGATTGCGAAGTTTCCCGCATCGATTTAGAGAGTATTTGTGTAGAAAAAAAAGAACGGCGTAAGAATATTGTAGGGTATACGCTGGAAAATGGCCATACCCTTAATCTTATAGCCGAAGGGCGTTTAGTTAATTTGGCCGCCGGAGACGGCCATGCCGCAGAGATTATGGATATGAGTTTTTCTATTCAGGCGCTTAGCGCACGTTATCTTGCACAACATCATCAAGATTTGCAGCCTCGCTTAATAGCGGTTCCAACTGAAATCGATGAACAGGTTGCTCGTTTAAAACTTTTATCTTTGGGAATTTCCTTCGATACCCTGTCGCCGGAACAACAGCTTTATCTGCAGGGTTGGTAAAAAAAAGAAAGGGCTCAGCTAAAAAGCTGAGCCCTTATAATTATTGCGGGTCTGTTATTGGTATATAAACGGTAGAAGTATTGATATCCATATAACGGGTAATGGAATCGTAGGTAATGCCGAAATTAAATAATTCGCCAATTTCCCTTAACATAAAGTAGTTGTTGCCATCTACATTATAAGCGGTAAGGTTAATATTACGGTTGTCTACCATCATCATCTGATTGCTAAGAACACATTTTTTATAGGTTGTAGGCTTAACCATTTCCCCGCCCACTGTAACATAATCTTGATTGCTTATCATACTGATTACCCGGGTGGCATTATTGTAAGTAACATTAAAGTGCTTAGGGGTTCCTTTCAGTGCTAAAGCAATATCACGTAACTTGAAATAATTAAAACCATTAATGTTCCAAGCTGCGCAGGTTACTTCAACGCCATTTACCCTAAGCTTCCATGTGCTGACCACCGGATTAAGCCCACGTACAACGCTCACGGTATAACTAGAGGTGGTACTGCCGTCTGCTGCGGTTACCGTAAAGACGAAACTGGTGGTAC
>WRKD01000109.1 GCA_009778255.1 Bacillota bacterium | reverse complement strand
GCGGACTTCGCTCATATCTAAGGCATACTCTTGGGCGGCAGCAGCCAAGAGGGCCGCCACGTCGGTGCGGGTTGGCGGGGGGCTGGGTTTGCCGCAAAAAATATTCGCCAATTCTGTAATATGCTGCAAGCCGAATACTTGTAAATTCTGACTAAGAGCGGCTTCCTCGGCATTGTCGGCTGGTAAATAAAGTTTATCAATTTGCTCGTGACGGGCCAGCATATCGGCCATGGGCAATACGCCGGAAACCGGACGAACTGCCCCTTCCAGTGAAAGCTCGCCTATAACGGCGCTATTGGTCAATAATTCCCGCGCGCTTAATTGATTGGTAGCTGCCAATATGCCAATAGCTATGGGCAGATCCAGTAAAGAGCCTTCCTTTTTAATATCCGCTGGCGCCAGGTTAACGGTAATGCGGCGTAAAGGAAAATCAAAGCCGGAATTTGTTAACGCCGAACGTACCCTTTCCCGGCTTTCCCGCACCGCTGTATCGGGCAGACCCACAATATCAAAAGCAGGCAAACCTGAGCCCACATCTACCTCCACCGCCAGACGAAAGCCTTGCATACCGAAAACGGCGCAACTGTTGATAATAGCTAGCAAAGGCACAACTCCTTCATTATCCTTTTCATCAATTTTCGCCATTCATGTATATCTTCCTTTATTTAACTATAAATCGTGAAGACAATTCATTAAATTTAGTAAAATTTGCTTTTATGGATAAAAAGTATTAGAATTGAAGTATTAGAAAAAAATAATAGGATGTAGGGAGATGCTTATGGCGGATATAAAAGCTTTTCGCGCCTGGCGATACGATCAGCAAGTAGCCGGCCCGGCACAAACACTTATCACTCAGCCTTATGATATTATTAACCAAGCAAAGCAAAAAGCCTATTATGAGGCAAACCCTTATAATATCATACGTCTTGAATGGGGCAAGACATATGAGTTTGATGATGAACATAATAATCGCTATAGCCGCGCAGCGGCAGATTTTAGCGCTTGGAAGGAAGCAGCTATACTTAAGCAAGACGAAGAATTATCTCTTTACCCATATGTGCAGGAATATACTATAAAAGAGCGCCGTTATCGGCGGCGCGGGTTTTTATGTACAATTAAAGCGGCAGGATATGGAGAGGGCTTTGTTTTACCCCATGAAGCTACTTTGCCAGCTCATAAAGAAGACCGGTATCGCTTGATGCAAGCCTGCTTAGCTAATTTTAGCCCTGTCTTCGGTTTATATGCGGAAGAAAACCGCCTTGTAGACAAAGCTCTGGAAGAAGCTAGCGCGCATAACTGCCCTTTGTTGGATGTAGTAGATGAAGAGGGGGTGCGCCATCTGCTCTGGCAGGTGACAGATAAAACTGTTATAAATGCGGTTGAACAAAGCATGACTTGTCAAGTAATATATATTGCAGATGGTCATCACCGCTACGAAACAGCTTCGCGTTTTGCCAAAGATGTGGCTGCTGCCGGCGAGCCCGGCTGCGACCGCTTGCTGATACATTTGGTAAACCTGTATGATCTTGGGCTTATGGTGTTGCCTACCCATCGCTTAGCCAAAAACTTGCAGGATTACTCTGCTTTAGCTTTAATGCAAGCCCTTACCGACATGGGCTTTGCCGTATTCCCTATGAAAGATTTACAAGCTTTAGAAGAAGGAATGGCTGCTTATTCAACAGATATAGCCGTTTTCGGTTTGTTTTCAGAAGGCTATTATTATTTAGCAGCCCTGGATAAAGAGGATACTATAATAGGCGTCACTTGGCATGGTTTTTCCGAAGCTTACCGGCATTTAGATGTCAGTATTGCCCAATCTCTTATTTTAGAGGCGCTTTGCGGTATAGGAAGCGAGCAGCTGGCCGCCGGAGGGCATATCGGTTATAGTCACGACGCTTTAGAAGCGGTGAAGGCGGTCGAAAGCGGGGAATATCAGTTTGCATTGCTGCTTAAAGCCACGCCGGTGGAAGATTTATTGGCAGTGGCTGCGGCAGGGGAGAAGATGCCGCAAAAATCCACCTATTTTTATCCCAAGGTAATAGCCGGATTAGCGATCAATGAATTAAAGACGAAAACTAATTCACTGTAATAACATATTGACTACCATTTGCTGAACAATATTTAAATACTCACTTTTAATATAAGCCACACCTTCAATTCCTTCTTTATATTCAATTTTTGTCCAAGTGCCGTCGCCTGCGCCTTGGCTAAGCACCACAAATTTATCGCCCTTATTGGCCCGGCCTACCCGTTGGCTTTGGGCATTTGGTTCCGAGCGTATATTAAGTATGCTATCTACATTGACTACGCTGCCTATGGAAATTATAGCATCTTCCGCCATTTCTTTGGCTTCCATAAAATCCTCGTGGATAAAAGCGCTTTTACCTTCAAAACGCACTTCGTACCAGGTTCCGCCATTGTCTCCTGCTATACTGCCGCTTTTTAGAATCAAAAGCATATCTCCGCAGGAAACTTTGCCTACAGATGAACTATCTGTAGAAGCGGAGGCGCGTACATTGACAGCATCTTTTAATACATAGCCCACCAATATAGGTTTATCTGAAGGTTCCGGTAAATAATCAGGTAAAGAATCCGGTAAATAATCGATTTGAGCGCTGTTTTGATCAGGGTCTGCGGTATTCTCCGGAGTCTTTTTTTTGCCACAGCCGTATAAAATCAAACATAAAGCAATGATTCCCACAATCACCAGAAAAACTAGCTTTTTCACGGCAGATTCCTCCCTATAACTGGCTATTATCTATTTCATCTAAAATATTGCGCCGTAAGTTCAAGTTAAAGCGTTGTTGTCTTGTATAAGCAAGATCGTATAAATCCATTTCCGCTATGAGTACTTCATCATTGGGCCCTGCTTTTGCAAGAACAGTGCCTTCGGGAGAGATTATTAAAGATTGCCCTGCCGCCATATCCCGCGCTTGATTGGCCATAATGACGAAACAGCCGTTTTCTAAGGCCCGGGCCCTGGCTAAAAGGCGGGCTTTGGCGATACTTTTATTTATCAATAAAGGAACGGTAAAAATTTGCGCGCCGCGCAAGGCTAGATTGCGCGAAAACTCGGGAAAATAAAGATCGTAACAGTTCAATACACCTATGTTTATACCGGCATATTCCGTAAGCGTCCATTCATCCCCCGGTTTGAAGATATTTTCTTCTTCCTGGGAAGCAAAATGTGTAGTGCGGTATTTAGCTGCTATTTCACCGTTTTCATTAAGCGAGATCACGCTATCATAGATGCGATTATCCCTTTTTTCGGCTAGAGAACCTCCCACAATAAAGATCTGCCTCTCTTTAGCCAACCGGCGTAAGAGAGTAATGCTGGCTTCTCGGATAGTTTCTGCTTGGTCGGGTAAATGATCCGCCACAAAACCTGTGGGCCATAATTTTGGCAGTACCAGTAAACGCGCGCCTTTTTCGGCAGCTTCATTGATCAGGCCGGCAACTCTTTGCCGGTTAAACTCCGGATCATGTGGTTTGCTGGCAAACTGTATGGCCGCTGCCTTCAACTTCACACCTCCTCTTTTTTGAGTAGATCTGCAAATTGATCTAAATGGCTGATACTGTAATAAAAACCGTAAGGTTCTTCTTCTTCGTAGCTCCAGCCATTTTTCCTTATATGCACCGCTTTTAATCCGGCGCGAATGGCCGGGTTTATATCGGCGCGTAGGCTATTGCCAATATACCATGTTAGTGATGGCTGTAAATTATTATCCATAAGCAAAGCTTGTAAGTTTGCGTCGTTTTTTTCTCCCACGATTTTTATGATATCGAACTTAGATGTAAAAGCGCAGGAAACGATTCTTTTTTGTTGAATTTCCGCCTCGCCTTGAGTATATAATATTAGAAGCCTATCGCTATACTCTAAAGATCGTAGATGCTCTATTAATTGCTGCGCCCCTTCCATTTCCCGCGGTTGCTTTAAATAGGGTTGCCATCCTAATTGCGAGAGCATAGATAATTCCTGCGCCTTGGGCAGGCGGCAATATTTTCTGCAATAGTTTTCATAAGTTTGCGTAATCGCTAAAGGGAAGCATTTTGCCGCCAAATAACCTGCTTTTCGTATATTGATAATATCTTGATTCCCCAGAGATATCAGTAAATCATCATCGTATAAAGCCAATTCTTTCATAGTGGCTATAAAAGCTTGTTCCGCCAGTAAAAACTGCTCATGAAAATACACTAAAGTATCGTCAAAATCAAAAATAATACCGCGCCGTTTTAATTCTGCCATCCATAACCTGCCCTTTCTCTGCTTGTTCGAATATCTTCATCTGTTAGTAATATATAACGGTCGCACATTTCTTTAATGCGGCTGGCAGCGCGGGGGCCTAATTCCTCTGCCAGCGCGGCAGGCTTTAAATTGGAAGTTATAATACAAGGCAGTTTGTTATTCAAGCGATTATTGAGTAAAGTATATATTTTGCCGATAGTCCAAGAGCTGGAATTATGAGCTCCTAAATCGTCTAATACAAGCACAGGGGCAGACATAACGCCGTTCATTAGTTCTTTTTCGTCATAATCGCCATCATCTAGGCTACGATAACTATGGCGCAGCTGTTCTAAAAACTCCGGCACAACTATAAAACGGGCTGCCAGGCCTTTGTTGAGCAATTCACCTGTGATTGCGGCGGCCAGAAAAGTTTTGCCGCTGCCTAAATTACCCTCATAATAAAGACCGCGCTCGCATTCGCCTTTAAGACAAGCCGTAACAAAAATCCTGGCTGCGCGCAGAGCCTTTTCCGCCGTTTGCCGATAAGAACAACCCGGCTTGATTTGGCGTTCTACCGAATAATAGCGTAAATCGAAATCAGCTAAAACCATATCGTCCATTGCCGGTTTTAACCCGGCGGCTCTTCTTCTATTTATTGATCTGCTTGCATTTTTGCATTTGCAGGGGGTTGCGCCTTGTTCTGTAATAAACCAGCCATTATCCCGGCAAACCGGACAAGTATATAGCTCTTTATCTTTATGCGCCTCTAAAGACAGCCGCCTAAATAATTCTGCAGTTTCTTCAGGAATATGTGTTTTTTGTAAATCTGCCATAGTATACCTCATAGGGCGCTCTTTACCGTAAGTGTACAAAAATTATAGCCAGGTGTCCTTTACGCGCTCGCCTGCGGTTTTTTTTGCTGGTTTTTTAGACGCTTCTTCAGTATGTAATTCGATATCGGCCGAGGTACGCAGGTTTTGACGCCGCCAATTAAGTAAAATTTTATCTATATAAGCAAAGGTGGTTTTGCCATGAAGAACAGAACGGCGCAAAGCTTCTAAAATCAACTCTGGAGATTGTTTATCAACTTCCAGCCATTGGCTGATTTTCTCATTTTCAATAGGCGAAAGACTGCGCCCCATTTCGCGCTCGAATACGCGATACAGTTGCCCCACTTCGGCTAATTGACGTTTTTGAGTTTCCGCCCTGCGGGTGCGCTGAGTGGCATTTTTTTGGCTGCGCCTTTTATCCAAAACCCATAATTCATATAATTGCACAAATAAGCCATCTAATGTGTATTCTTCGCGCCCTTCACCCAGGCATATTAAAATATCCTTTGCCACCAAAGGGTTTATTAAGCCGGCGGCTTCGTCTTCTGTAATAGAAAACTCCGTAGCTGTCATATTTAGTGTAAAGTTACCTTTTTTGTAGTATAAAAGCAGCAGGCGCAACAATAATACCAATTCCTGCTCTGTTATACCAATCTGCTCATATTCACGCAACAACATGCAGGGCACATTTAGGCTATCCATAAACATTTCCTGCATAAAGCGATTATTAAGATTTTTTGTAGCGGACAAGATCCATTCCTCCAAGCTTATTAATACTTAAGGGGTAATACATATTTTTGCTGGCAAAGTCAGTATCAATTTATCTGACGCAGAAAATCGCGTACACGCAGTAATTTTTCATAATCTTGAGTCAGAGCCAGCTTTTGCAGTACAGTATTGATATCGGCCAAGATGTTTTCGTCCAGCAGCAACTGAGCCGGGCTTTTTTCTCTGGTTATCAAAGCGGCGGTAGTAGATGTTAGTTCAAAAATATCCCCTAAGTGCGGCGTTTCTGAACCCACTCCAAATTGTTCGTTGATCATCCGCGCAAAATCGAGGGCAGAATTTTCCTCGCCATGGGTAATAAATACTTTATGAGGCAGGTTTTTAAAGTTAGAGAGCCATTTTAGCATTTCCTGATAATCGGCATGAGCGGAAAAGCCATCCATATTCACTATATTGGCTTTTACTTCAATATGTTCGCCATGTACAGTTACATTTTTTACCCCATCTATTAAGCGGCGGCCTAAAGTGCCTTCGGCCTGATAGCCAATGAAGATCACCGAGCTGTCTTTGCGCCAGAGATTATGCTTAAGGTGATGTTTGATGCGTCCGGCGTCGGCCATACCGCTGGCGGAAATGATCACGGTTCCGCCTTTGATATTGTTTAGTTGCTTCGATTCTTCCATGGTGCTTACATAAACAAGGTTGGGCAGAATAAAAGGTACCCGGCCTTCTTTGTAGTAGCAGGTGGCGGTTATTTCGTCAAAATATTGTGGATAACGGGCAAAAATTTCCGTCGCTTTTACCGCCATAGGACTATCTACATAAATGGAATTTCGGCTGATTTGCCCTTTTTCCTGCATTAAATAAAACATCATTAAAAGATCTTGTGTACGGTCTACCGCGAAAGCCGGTATTATTACATTTCCGCCACGTGATAATGTTTTATTGATAACATCTGCTAAATATGAAGCATTTTCTTCCGGCCCGTTTTGATGCAGACGATTACCGTATGTAGATTCCATAACCACATAATCGGCGCTGCCTATGCTGGCCGGATCATTCACAATGCCCGGTTGGCCATACCTCCCAATATCTCCCGAAAAAAGCAATTTCTGTT
>WRKD01000108.1 GCA_009778255.1 Bacillota bacterium | reverse complement strand
GAATTGTTTAGGACTTTGATTTTATCTTATTTTTATAGATAAAATCTCGCTTTTTTGGCTTTTTCACTGTTCAGTTCTCAAAGACCTTTAGCGCCATGTTGGTACAATAATCATTTGTGGCACGAGTGCCATTGTATCATCTTCCGCCGCTGACGTCAAGCCTTTTTTAAAAAATATTTTAACTTGCTAGGATGACAAAGTAAATGCAGCCATCTGGGTTGGGTTAATAAGTGCGTTTATTTAGACAAAGATTTTATTTCTTGGTCTGGCCATATGCTTAGTTTTGCGAGTTTATTCCATCAAATACAGCATCATTTTATTTTGCAGCTCGGAAGCGGCTTGTTCAGCGGTAAGAGCATTGGCGTAGAAATATCTTAATATCTCCGGTATGGCCTCAAACTCGATATAGAGTTGATACTTCATAGGCATTTCATTATAAGCTTCCAGTGTAGCGGTTACTTGCTCAACAACATCGGTGGTTTCTCCGTCTACCTGCATAAATTGCTGTCTGAAATACTCAATAAAATCCGTTAATTCGGCGGTGATATAAGTTTTAAACAACGCTCTATTCACAGGAAAAGTTGGAATAAACACCCCCTCATTAGCTTCTGGCGTAGTTATAAATTTAACAAACTCCCAAGCCAGCTCTTTATTATTAGAGGCTTCGTTGATACAAAACCTTTTTTGCGGCAGCAAAATGGCTTTTTCGTCTTCGCAGATCAAGGGGATAAAATGAGCTAAGATTTCTTCTTTTGCGTTTGGTAAAAAAACATTTAAATTATTGCTATCTGCATTGGCGAAAAAATATTGCAGAGCATATGCCTCTTGATCTGCCCTGCTTAAATAACTGAAACTATAGGTATAGCCAATCTCCCGGTTGGAAATCTTTTGTGGGGAGGTGCCGTTTTTCAGGTCGTTTATAAACTTGATATATTTAGGTGTATTAAAACTGCATTTTTTGTTTTCTATATCCACAAAAGCAGTGAAATTATCGTAAGTGGCGGATAAAGCGTCGATATCCTGGCTAATATAACGGTTGCCTTTATCTTCGATGCTGTTGTATATTTCTAGTATTTCCCAATAACTAATTTTATCATATTGTAAAAATTTTTCTGTCAGCTCGGCGGAAAACATATTGTTCACACCAATCATCAAATAGGAAAAGCAGGTTGGGAATATGATCAATTTGTTATTAAACGCCATGCCCGCAAAAACATTCATATAATAATCATCTTCAATAAAATCGGGGTCGTTTTTCATCAGAGGGTAAAAATCCGCCAGCAAGCCACTCGTAGCCAGGTCGATGGCGGAAAAAGCCGTGGCGTCCAGCAAATCATCCGCCTGCCCCGCCAGAAGCTGAGTGGTGATTTGTTGCTGGTATTTTTCTGTGTCATCATCGTATTTGTTCAGTACGATCTCTACATCCGGGTAGATATTTTTGAATTTATCGATAGCTGCTTCCAAATAATAGTATTCATAACATTGTGATATAGTCAGAGTTCCGGATAAGTATGCATTTTCTGGTATATCTTCAGGAATATTATTCTGCGTATCGTATTGCGAGCTAGCAGGTACATTGTCTGGTAAGTCTTTGTTTTTGCCCCGGCACGCCACAACACATAATAAAATTGCCATCAGCAAGCCCGCTATAATCAGCAAGTATTTTATATACCATTTAGTTTTCTTAGCTCTGCAAGCCATATTCTTCACACCTCATTCCTCATTCGTACTTTAATATGTTTTGCAGATCAAATTACGTCAACGGGCATCCCGGTAATTCTTGCTTCAGCCAATCGAATTCTTCATCGGTAACACCTATGCTGTTTAGAATATTCAAGTAAAACAGTTTCTTAAGTGTACCTAGTACTTGAAAATTAATCATTTCTGCCTGGTCTTGATGAATAGATAGAGATTTTAAACTTTTTAGAGTAGAAAGCGGCATTAAGTCTATGCTATTCACTTTCAGATCCTCCATAGTTAAGCCAATAATTGAGGTTTTACCGCTCAAAGGCGATAAATCATCAATTGATGTTTTGCTGAAGTACAGGTATCTCAAATGTTCTAATCCTTTAATCATCTCCAGGCTGGAGATAGGGTTAGCGCTTAAATTCAAATTCATTAAATCAGGAAATGAATCAATTACATTCAAATTTGTAATAAGATTTGATTTTAGAACTAAATATTTTAGATTATGAAGTGAACTTAAAGCACTAAGATCGCTGATATGGTTTTCGGTTAAAAATAACTTAGTAAGCCTGGTAAGATTGCTTAGGGGTGTGATATCTTCAATTAATCCTCCATAAATCCTTAAAGAATCTATTTGTGTAAGCAAAGAGAGCGCTGTAATGTCAAAAATATCGTTATCTGTTAATTTAAGCTCAATTAAGTTCTCCAGATCAGATAAACCGTCTAAATCCTGCAAACTATTTTTATAAACATGCAAAAATCGTAAATTGCGAAAATTGCCGAAATCTTTTAAACTTAAAACAGAGCCGCGCTTAAATTGTTCTTCATTTACCGAGTAAATACCGGATTTATATTCATTTCCTTCAGCATCATTAAAACCAATATCTATATTAGATGGATTCCACGATTCTTCCAAATAGGAATAACCTTCTATGCTTTTCCACATAACATAGCCGCCGTCGGCATTAAAATAGATATGGGTATCGCCGAACAATTCAACAGCCCAAATATGATCCAAATCGCTCTGCATGATATCTCCGCTTACTTTGCCCAATTTCTCCCGCACCAGAGCTTCTACCGCCGGTTCCCTCCATTGGGCAACCGCATCCCAGTCAAAAGCAGGAAATGCTTCTGCTTTGCTTTCGGTAGGGTTTGATTGTATATTTGCCGATTCAGACGCCGATCCTGGAAATTTTTGCTCACTTGCATTTAATATAGGTTCTGGCTCAGCTGTATCAGGCATAGGTTCCTCCAAGCGCTCTTCAAATGCAGACAAGGAGGTTGTAGATTGTTCCACATTTTCTATTGCGCAGCCGGTTATGGTTACCACAATAAACAGAAAACAAACTAGTGGCGCTAAAAGCAAAAAGTTTCTATTCATATACGCCCTCTATTTAGTCACTTACCCTGCAACAACTTTTAAAAAAACAAGTTGTTTAAGCCGTTAAGCTGCATATTTTTGTTTTAACAGTTTTCGCTACGCGAAAACTTCCACAACTCAACACTCAACATTCAACACTCAACACTTGCGGCTGAAAGCCGCTTTTGTCACTTAGTTCCCAACAACTACAATAAATAATAATAAGTTTGGCTCCAATAGCTCCTGACAACTTGCGGGTAATGCCAGCTCTTTGCTATTCCATCAGTATCAGCGAAAATCTATTCTGTAGTTCAGAAGCTGCCTGTTCGGCGGTGAGGACGTCGTTATAAAAAGATGTTAACAAATCAACGATTATATCATATTGTACAATTCTTGTATTCTCCATTGGCATATCATTATAAACAGCCAGTTTTACCATAACTTCCTCAACGACCCCGGCTGTTTCGCCAGCAATTTCAAGGCCCATTTTTCGCCAATCATCTACAAATTCTGCAATATTTGAGGATATTGAAGTCTTATACAATTCTCTGTTCACAGAAAAGCTGGGTTGATATATATTTTCATTCGCTTGAGGCGTAGTAAGGAATTTAATAAATTCCCAGGCCAGCCCTTTATTCTTGGAAGCCTCATTTATACAAAGCCGTTTTGTACAATATTGAAGAATTTTTCCCTGCTTGTTGGTTATGGGTATATAATGTGTAAAAACCTCTTCTTCTAAGTAAGGAAAGAAAAAAAAGGGTATGGTGCTTGCAGCATCCGCGAACAAATATTGCTTGGCATAGTATTCCTGATCGGCGCGGTATAATTTCGGGCCGAACCTCAAGCCAAGCTCTCCGTCTGCTGCTTTACGCGGCGAGGTGCAATTTTTGGCATTGCAGATAAAGTCAATAAATTCAGGCGTATTAAAATAGCATTGCTTGCTTTCTAAATCAATAAAGCTATTGGCATTTTCAATAACCGCGCTAATAAGATCTATGTTTTCGCATAAAGAGCGACCGCCCGTTTCTTCACTGCTATTATACAAATCATACAATTGCCCGTAACTGATGGTTTCATAAGCCGCAAAACGTTTTATTAACTCCGCAGAAAACAGATTGTTAACGCCTATTGTATTATAACTCCAACATGCAGGGAATATAATTAGTTTGCCTTTATAAGCCATGGCATCGATCACATTCATAAAGTAATCTTTTTCTTTAAAATCCGGGTCATTTTTCATCAAAGGATAGATATCGGCCAGCAATCCATTATCGGAGAGTTTTTCCTCCTCAAATATCATTGCGTCCATTATATCCGCTGCTGTTCCAGACAGTAATTGGGTTTTTACTTGCAGCCTATATTTTTCTTCATCACCCTTATAATTATCTACCTCGACTATTACATCCGGATGCAAGGCGGTAAATCTTTCTATAATGAGATCCATTTTATAATAATCCATACAAACCGCTACAGTAAGAATCTGCTTTTCGCTTACCTTTTGTTCTTCCTCAAAAGGTATATCACTTACGGAATCTTCTCGGTTTTGTATAGTACGGCAGCCTGCGGTTAGAAGCAGCGTCATTACGAGGATTATCGCCAAGTAAACTATTAATCTCCTTTGCATATAACGCCTCCTTAACTAAAGCGGGTTTCACCCGCAATATGCCAGATGCGAGAAGACAGAGTGTGAAGAAAAGCGCGATAAAGACGCTTTTCCTTTATATACGTGCTCGCAACTTCATGTTTTTTGTTGATGAAAATAGCCCGTAAGTTACTATTGTACTATTAGCTGACTGGGATCCGAAACAATTTGGCAATGGGGCAATTGCTCGCGCAGCCAGTCAATATCTTCCTCGGAAATGTTGATATCATTGGGGGCTATGGTAAGCGCCTTTAAATCTTTAAACCCACCAATAACTTGTATGCCAAGTAATTCGGCCCGATTTTGCGAAACAGATAAAACAAGTAGTTTGTCCAGGGTCACCAAAGGCCTCAGATCAAGCCTTTCTACATCCATATCTTTAAGATATAAGGATAATAGCTCTGGTTTTTCAGCCAACACAGCAATATCTGCCACTTCTGTACCGATTATACCAAAACTAATCAATTTATCCAAATGCTTAATAAATTCAATATTATCAATAGGATTATATTCTATATATAACATTTGCAAATTTTTAACGAAAGAAAGTTTGTCAAAATTTGTGATATTATTATTGCCCAAGCCAATGTTCGATACTTGCTCCAATTTACATAAGGGCTCTATATCCGTAATCTGATTTGAACTCAAATCTAAAAAATTTATATGACTCAGTTTCTCCAAACTTTCAATGCTGAAAATAGAGCAATCAGATAGCCGCAAGAATTCAAGTTTTTCCAAAGAAGCCAAACCGCTTAAATCTTGTAAATCATTTTTGTAAATCCGTATATCCTCAACATTTCGAAAGTTGGCAAAATCTGCTAAGCTGGAAATAGAACCACGCATATATTGCTTTCCATCCAACTCATATGTACCGTCCTTAAGCGGCTTCCCCGCATCATCCAAATCATGTAATTGTACGCGAGAGCCAAAACTATCATTAATAGCTATATGAGTTTCACCGATCAATCTTATGGTTTTAACATAGTCAAGGTCGCTTTGGAAAATATCCCCCGCCGGTTTATCCAGTTCTTGGCGCACCAAAGCCTCCAAAGCCGGTTCAACCCATTGGATAGCCGCATTATCGTCGGCTATTTCTCCGTTTATACCTGATGTTTCCATGTTTAATTCATCATTTGGCAGTGCAGTAATTTGTTCATTATCAGTATTATTATCGGTTACAGTTGGCGACATGGTGCAGGCAGTTGAAGTGAAATAAATTATAAAAAAAATACATAGCAAAACTCTATATTTCATTCTCTTGTCCTCCTCTACTTCTTTATACTCGCGAACTAAATCAGTAAAAGTCCTACATATTATTAATCTTTTTCTACCCAATCCTCAAGAGCAAGCCCGGCAACCCGCGAAAACTCGCCTGTGTTATTTGTAACAAATATCAATCCGAGCGATTTAGCATGTGCGGCAATGAGCATATCTAAAGAACCGATGACCTGTCCTTGCCGCTCCAATTCACTGCGAATTATCCCATATTCGGCGGTTGCGGCGGTTTCATACGGATATATACTTATAAGAGCGCAGAGGCTGTTCAGTTTATTACGATTTCTCTCTTGTGCAGAGCTCTTTCGTACTCCATATTCAAGCTCCGATAATACGATTGATGAAACGCCAACTCCGAGCGGGAGAGCTTTGCGGAAGCGTTCAATTACACCGTGACGCTCATTCATGATAAACGCACAGGTATTTGAATCAAGCATATAAATCATAGATCAACCCTTAAAGAATCAGGCTTAAGATTGTTCCGCGCAGCAAGTACCAGCTCGACAAAATCATCAGTCGCAGGTTCGGTATTTATAAAATTATCCCATACCTTATCTTTTTCAATAAGGCATATCATCTGTCCAACCCTTTGAATACCAACTTCGGCGCAATTGAAGCGAAACTCTTTTGGTAATCGTACCGCTTGGCTTTTACCGTTTTGAAATACTTTTGCTGTTTGCATTTAGCATCACCTCAATATAAGTATATATCCGAGTAGTAATCTCGTCAAGCAGAAACTCAAGCCCAGGGAGAGCTTTGGCCTATGCGTAGCATGATTGCATGCCACGCCTGCATATCATCTTACCAATCCCCGCCGTCTACTGCCCCCTGTGGAAGTAGAACTATCTACCCGCACCGCCACCTCCGGAACT
>WRKD01000107.1 GCA_009778255.1 Bacillota bacterium | reverse complement strand
TGCACGTAGGTAAAGCTCAAAATCAAAGATTTTGGCTTTACCTCAGGCAAAAGCCTGGGAGGTCAACATTCAACACTCAGCACTTGCGGCTGAAAGCCGCATTAGATAATGAGTATTTGTACAATCAACTCTATGCTCTTTCTTTTTTTTTAATTGACGAAATAGTTGTGTTGCCCTATAATAATGTAGGGTATAAGAATGCGCGAAACTCAAAAAGTCAAAATCGAGAATATGAGGTGGGTATGTGAAAAACGAACAGGAAAAGCAGAAGATTTTGGAAATTATTCAAGAGTATAATAACGGGCCCAGTTCTTTGATCCAAGTTTTGAATATGATACAAGATGAGCATGGGTATCTTCCGCAAAATGTACAAAAACTGGTAGCCGAAGAAATGGGCATTCCTTTTTCGCGGGTATATGAGGTGACATCTTTTTATTCCCGCTTCACCACCGAGGAAAAAGGTGAATGTACAATAAATGTTTGCCTGGGTACGGCTTGCTATGTTAAAGGCGCGCAAAAGAACTTAGATGAACTAAAATCTAGGCTGGGAATAGAAGAAGGCCACACTACGGAAGATAAAGCATTTACCCTTACTTCCAGCCGCTGCATTGGCGCTTGCGCTTTAGCGCCGGCTATTGTGGTGAATAAAGAGGTGCATGGTATGGTTAATTTGGAAAAGCTTGCGCATATACTGGAAATATATGAATAGCCGCAGGGAAGGGTGAGAGATGTGAAAAGCGGATGCACAAGAGTATTAGTTTGCGCCGGAACATGCTGTGTTTCCGGCAAAGCGTTTGTTATTATTGAAAACTTTGAAAAAGAGTTGGCTGCCGCCGGTATCTTAGATATTAAGGTGGTTAAAACAGGCTGCTTTGGGCTTTGTTCCGAAGGGCCGATTGTTTTAACACAGCCTGATGATTATTTTTATGCTAAAGTAAGCCCGCAAGATGTTAAAGAAATAGTTGAAGAGCATTTTATGCAGGGCAGGCCTGTGCAAAGGCTGCTTTATAAAGATGCGAGCAACGGCGAAGCGCTTTCCCTCTTAGAAGCGGATTTCTATAAAAAACAGCACAAAGTAGCCTTAGCCAGATGCGGAGTTATTGATCCTGAAAAAATTGACGATTTTATTGAGCAGGATGGTTTTAAGGCTTTAGAGAAAGCATTATTGACCATGACCCCCGGCCAAGTGGTGGAAGAAATTAAAAACTCCGGCTTAAGGGGCAGGGGAGGCGCCGGTTTCCCTAGCGGGAAAAAATGGGAATTTACTAAAAACGCCGCAGGAGAAAAAAAGTATGTGGTATGCAATGGGGATGAAGGCGATCCGGGTGCTTTTATGGACGAGAGCATACTGGAAGGCGACCCTCTTTCTGTGGTAGAAGCTATGGCTATAGCCGGTTATGCCATTGGCGCCAACGAAGGGTATATATATGTAAGAGCGGAATACCCTTTGGCTATACATAGATTAAAAATTGCCTTAGCGCAGGCCAAAGAAAGAGGTTTTTTAGGGAAAAACATTTTAAACAGCGGCTTCGATTTTGAACTATCTATAAGATACGGGGCGGGCGCCTTTGTATGCGGCGAAGAAACAGCTTTAATAAGCTCCATAGAGGGCAGGAAAGGAACTCCGCAATTAAGACCGCCTTACCCGGCTGTAAAAGGCTTATTTGGCTGCCCTACTTTAATCAATAATGTAGAAACTTATGCCAATATTGGCAAAATAATCATGATGGGGGCTGAATGGTTTAAAGCTATGGGTACCGCCGGTTCTCCGGGCACTAAGGTTTTTGCTTTAGCCGGTAATGTTAAAAATATCGGCTTGGTAGAGGTGCCCATGGGTATTACTTTAAGAGAAATAGTGTATGATATCGGGCAAGGCATACCGGATGGGCGCAGTTTTAAAGCGGCGCAAACCGGCGGCCCTTCGGGCGGCTGCATACCTATAGAGTATATCGATACCCCCATAGATTATGAATCTTTGGGCGAAATAGGCTCGATGATGGGTTCCGGCGGCTTGATCGTGATGGACGACAGTAAATGCATGGTAGGCATTGCTAAGTTTTTCATGCAATTTATGGTGGAGGAATCTTGCGGCAAATGCGCGCCTTGCCGGCTTGGCTTGGTGAGAATATACGAGGCTTTGGCCAGGATCACCGACGGTAACGGAACTATGGAAGATTTGCAGGAGTTGGAAGAATTGGCGGAGATGGTCAGCTCACTTTCTTTTTGCGCTTTAGGACAGAGCGCGCCGAATCCTCTAAAAACCACCTTGCGTTATTTTAAAGATGAATATTTAGCGCATATCAATGAAAAAAGATGCCCGGCAGGGGAATGCGAAAAGCTTTTAAATTATGAAATAACATCTTTATGTATCGGTTGCAGAAAATGCCTTAAAGCTTGCCCCGCTGCCGCTATTATAGGTAAAGTAAAAGAACAGCACGTAATAGACAAAACAAAATGCATAAAATGCGGCGCTTGTATAGAATCTTGTGCGGTTAAAGCGATCATCCGGGCTTAAACGATGGTGGCGTTTTAAGCCTCACAGCCGGCGGAAAATGAAGAAAAAACGAGGTGTTTTATGATCAATATATATATTAATGGGCAACAACGATCTATTTTACCGGGTAAAACTATATTGGAAGCATGTAAAGAAAGCGGCATACATATTCCAACATTTTGTTATGACGAAAGATTAAAGCCCGAAGGGTCTTGCCGTATTTGTGTGGTGGAGCTTGAAGACAGCCATAAATTATTGCCTGCCTGTACCACAGAAATAGCGCCTGAAATGCGCATAGCCACCCATAGCCCTTTAGTTATGCGTATGCGCAAGCATTTGCTGGAAATTATGCTTTCGAATCATGATATTTCTTGTTTGAAATGTGAAAGGGCCGGCAATTGCCTGCTGCAGGATTATGCCTATGAATATGATGTCGATATTGAAAAATATAGAGGCAGAACAAGGGAATCGGCTTATCTAGCAGAGAATAAATTTTTTGAACTTGATCAAAGCAAGTGCATAAGTTGCGGCAAATGCGCCAGAATCTGTTCGCAATTACAGGGCAATAATGTGTGGGCTATATCTAACCGGGGTTTTGAAACGGAAGTGAGCACCCCCTTTGGCATAGATATGGAGGAAGCCGGTTGTGTGCATTGCGGCAATTGCGTATCCATTTGCCCGGTGGGAGCGCTAAAGCCGAAAAAAGAGCATAAATTCCGCGCCTGGGAAATAAATGAGATACAGACTACCTGCTCTTATTGCGGGGTAGGCTGTCAGATGTATTTGCAGGTGAAAGATGATAAAGTTGTGGGGGTAAAGCCCGCTTACGGAAAATCGAATGAAGGGCTGCTATGTGTTAAAGGTAAGTTTGCTTTCGATTTTATTAATCATCCCCAGCGTTTGACCACGCCGCTGCTGCGCTTAGCAGATGGTGAGCTGCACAGCGTAAGCTGGGAAGAAGCTTTGCAGCTTATTGCTGATAAAACACAAGAGATTAAAAATACTTATGGGGCAGACGCCATTATGGGCTTATCCAGCGCCAGGGTAACAAATGAGGAAAACTATCTTTTTATGAAATATATGAGGGCCGTGATAGGGACAAATAACCTGGATCACTGCGCCCGCCTCTGACACAGCTCTACTGTTGCGGGTCTCGCAACAACACTGGGCAGCGGAGCCATGACCAATCCGCTAACTGATGTAAAAAACGCAGATGTTATTTTCGTAACCGGCTCGAACACTACCGAAGCGCATCCGGTATTAGGCTCTTATGTACGTCAAGCTAAGGAAAAGGGCAAAAAACTCATTGTGGCCGACCCTATTAAAATACCGCTGGCGGAAATTGCCGATGTTTTTCTGCAAATAAAGCCCGGTACGAGTCTTGCGCTTAGCCATGGTATGCTGCATATTATATTTGCGGAGGGCCTGGATGACAAGGCTTATATTGAGCAAAACACCCAAGGAGTTGAAGAATTAAAAGAACTGGTTAAAAAGTATACCCCGGAATATACGGCAGAAATATGCGGGGTTGAAAAAGCAGATATCATCAAGGCGGCGCGTATGTATGCCGGCGCAAGTGTAAGCTCGATTCTTTATTGTATGGGAATTACTCAGCAGGTAAACGGGGTAAACAATGTGTATGGCTTATCTAACCTTGCCCTGGCAAGCGGAAATTTGGGTAAGCCCGGCAGCGGCGTGAATCCGCTGCGCGGACAGAATAATGTACAGGGAGCTTGCGATATGGGCGCTTTGCCCGATGTTTTCACGGCTTATAGAAAAGTGACAGACCATAATGCGCGTAAAAGTTTTGAAGATGCTTGGGGTGTTAAGCTTTCCGGTGAAACCGGCTTGACTGCCACAGAAGCTATTCCGGCAGCTTTGGAAGATAAAATTAAAATGTTTCATATTATTGGCGAGAACCCTGCCGTTTCCGATGCAGATAGTAATCATGTGAAAAAAGCCCTTAAAAAAGCTTTTGTAGTAGTGCAAGATATTTTTCTGACCGAAACCGCCGAATTTGCCGATGTAGTATTGCCGGCTGCCTGTTTTGCCGAAAAAGACGGCACTTTTACTAATAGCGAGCGGCGTGTGCAGCGTGTGAGGCAGGCTGTTGCGGCCAAAGGGCAAACCGATTGGCAAATTATTATGCAGCTTATGAATCTTTTAGGGTATAAATGTCACTATGATCAAGCAGAAGATATATTCACTGAAATGAGGGCGCTTACACCCTCTTATGCGGGTATCACTTATGGGCGCATTGAGGAAAATAATGGTTTATGCTGGCCATGCCCCAATGAAGATCATCCGGGAACGCCCATTCTTCATATAGAAAAGCCGCTGAAGGGGAAAGCGGAATTTAAAGCGGTAGAATGGCAGCCTGCACAGGAATCTTTAAAAACAGAATATCCCGTTTTATTAACCACCAACCGTATACAGCATCATTACCATACCAGGACCATGACCGCAAAAACCAAGGCTATAGATGAATATTACCCGGATTGCTATGTGCAAATAAACCCCGCCGACGCCGCAACATGGAATATCGCAAACGGCGAATTTGTAGAAATAGTTTCGGCGCGCGGTACGGTAAAGGTGAAAGCGCAAATAGCGGATTCTATAAAAAAAGGTACGGCTTCTATGCCGTTTCATTGGCCGGATGGCGCAAATGTGCTGACTTGCGCCGCCGAACTAGACCCCATTAGTAAAGTGCCCGGGCTTAAGCTGGTTGGCGTAAGCTTAAGAAAAATTTGAAGTGGCAAAAATGAAATACTTTGGCGACGCCGTAATTTTATGCGGCGGTAAAAGCAAACGTATGGATTTTGATAAATCTCTGGCTAAGATCAATGATAAATATATTATTGAAGTAATTTCTGAAAAGCTTGCTTTATGTTTTGAAAATGTAAGGCTATGCGCAGATACCAGGGAAAAACTGGACGTATTTGCTTTGAAAGTGATTGAAGATAGTATAAAGGGCAGGGTAGGCCCTTCTGCCGGCATTTATTCCGCTTTGAAGAATGCTGCCACAAAATATGTTTTTGTGGCAGCTTGCGATATGCCATTTATCAGCCCGCCACATATCGAATACATGAAGTATCTGCTTAAACAGCAGGCTTTTAAAGCCGATGCGCTGGTACCCAGGCATGGAGAATTTATTGAGCCCTTATATGCTTTTTATTCTGGCGCTTTAGCAAGCTTATTTGCTAAGGAGATTGAGGCGGGTAATTTTAAAATACACGATATCTTGCATAAATGTAATACACAATATTTAGAGGAAAAATATAGCAGAATATTTGATGAAAACTTGGCTATGTTTACAAATATTAATTATAAAGCAGATTTGGAGAGGATTTCATGTTAGAAAAAGTAGTAATTCATAAGCTTTATTACGATACTCTTAAAAAACAGGAAGATTTGGTAATAAAAGAGTTTAAGGCAAATTTATATGTAAATGGCAGCCATTATATTTCTTTAATGTGTTTGCCGCAACATTTGGAAGAACTGGCGGTGGGTTTTTTATTTGCGGAAGGAGTAATAGGCGCTTATCAAGATGTGCAGGGTATAGAGTTATTATATGCCGGCGATATCAATATTAGTTTAAGGAACGGCAAAGAGCTTTCCCCGGCTAGCAACAGAACACTTGTATCCGGCTTTGGACAAGGCAGTGTTAATGATGACTTTTTTAAGTACGAAAATTTGCCCAAAGTGCTTAGCAAAATAACCACCAGCCCCAATGAAGTAGTTAAAATGACTACCCTTTTTAATAAGCGTTCGGAGTTATTTCGCCAAACCGGCGCGGTGCATAGCGCTTCTTTAATATTATCTAATGGCAAAAATCTCTTTTATGAAGATATTGGCAGGCATAATGCCCTTGATAAAATAATAGGCAAAGCTTTGATCACTGGTTTGTCTTTAGAGGAAAGTGTTCTTATAACCAGCGGCCGTATATCTTCCGAAATGCTGCTCAAAACCGCCCGCGCCGGCATACCGATTTTGATCTCTGTATCCGCCCCCACAGATTTGGCAATTGATCTCGCAAAAAAAATCAATTTAACGCTCATAGGCTTTTCGCGGGATGGTGGATTTAATGTTTATGCGGGGGAAGGCCGCGTCGCGCTATTGTGATACCTATATCTGCCTAACGCGGCTTTCAGCCGCAAGTATTGAGTCTTGAGTTGTGGCCTCCCAGGCTTTTGCCTGAGGTAAAGCCAAAATCTTTGATTTTGAGCTTTACCTACGTGTAGTATCTGTGACTTTGCGAAGCAAAGGC
>WRKD01000106.1 GCA_009778255.1 Bacillota bacterium | reverse complement strand
GGGGATTGCGGCGCGAAGGCCGCAATGACGAGAAAATGATAGTTGCGCTAATTTGGCAGAGTTGTAAAGCTAGTTTTTAGAGGCGCCCAAAATTTATTATTGCAATCCTCTTAATAATAAGTATAATATAATTGAGTGTATTAAATGGCAGGTGAGTACTATGGAGCAACACATAAAGCATGAATTAGATATAATAAAAAACGGTATCTTGGAAACTGTTCAGGCTGAGGCAATTTACCTATTTGGCTCCTACGCTTATGGCAATCCCCATGAGGACAGCGATCTTGATATCTATGTTGTTGTGCCGGACATGGACATTGATCTTGTTAATTTACGTGGTGAAATCCGAAAAAACCTGTGGGAAAAGAAAACTATGCCACTGGATTTACTTGTCGGCAAATCCAGTGTTTTTAACCGTAGAAAGCAAGGCTTAACATTAGAAAATATCATTGCTCAAAACGGGGTGATGCTATATGGATAGTTCAGATATTTGGGCATGGTTTGATTTTGCCGATTCAGATTTAGAGGCAGCCGAACATTTGCTTACGCTGTTCCGCCCACGCTTAGAGATAATTTGTTACCATTGCCAGCAAGCCGCAGAAAAATACTTGAAGGGTTACTTGCTCTATAAGGGTGTTTTTCCGCCAAAGATCCATGATCTTGATGCTCTTTGCAAAAAGTGTTTTGAATTTGACCCAACCTTTCAAGCTATTCTTCAAGAATGTGCAGCATTATCAGACTATGGTGTTCAACCGCGGTATCCAAATGAAATGCTCATTGAAGAACACCATATGAAAAAAGCACTTATATATGCTCAGCAGATAAAAGACTTCGAGCCCCTACAGGCAATCCGGCGGGAACTTGAACAAGAGCTGCATAATAAAAACACCATAGAGGATGCTCCTCTTAAATAAACAAATAATAGTCAATTGTAAAACTCAATAAAAGCCTGTAAAATAGTACCTCACAGACTCATTTCATAAATTTTAAACAAGAAAATCAAGCAGCTAGTTTTGATAAATCACTGAGGTTAGCACCAAGAAACTGATTAAGCGCGGTAGTCAAAAGCTTTCCTTTGCTGGTAAGCATATATCTATGCTGATTAGGCAATTTTTTAATGATACCATGCTCTCCTAGAAGACGCAAGTGGCGACTAATCCGCCCCGACAAGCTACGGCCAACAAGGCCGTTTGCCCAAGGCAACCCTCCTAATACCTTTTGCAAATGTTTATTCGTAATTGCATCAACATTGAACTTTGGGTCTGCGACAATTTGCAATAGCTCCAAATCTTTGCCAGTTACCTCCAATCCGCGATACTTCCTGCCGTTAGAAGTAATGGGATTGGCTACCGTGGCTAAGATTTCGCCGACAGATATATTTTCCTCTAATGCGGTCTTTGACCGCAAGTATCGAGTATCGAGTATTTAGAATATAGGTTGTTTTCGCGAAGCTAAAACGATTAATAATAATACACTTCGCACAAATTCTTGTTTTTTATTTATGACCTAGCTTAAACATCAAGATTAAGAGGGTGTTTTAAATACTCTGCGATACAAAATATCCTATAATGCTGATACATGGCGCGGGATTTCGTGACAACAAATATCTAAATTATTGGGGAAGAATACCGAAAACACTGGAAAAACATGGAGCTACACTATATTATGGTCATCAAGATAGCTGGGGTAATATTAAGTACAACGCAAGCGTTTTAAAAGACAACCTCACTAAAATTCTCTCTGAAACTAATTGTGAAAGGGTTAATATCATCGCACACTCCAAGGGTGGTTTAGATGCCAGATATATGATTTCTTCTTTAGGGATGGCCGATAAAATTGCCAGTTTAACGACGATTGCCACTCCTCATCATGGCTCGCGAACTATTGATTTACTTTATAAATTACCGAAATGGCTGTATAAAATAACCGCTTTTTTTACAAATTCATTTTTTCGTATGTTGGGAGATAAGAAACCAGATTTTTATGCGGCAAGCCGGCAGTTTTCCACGGTAAACATGAAAACTTTTAACGAACAAAACCCTGATATGCCGCCGGTTTATTATCAAAGCTACGCCACTGTGATGAAAAACCCCTTCAGCGATATATTTTTGTTTTGGACTAATTTATTTATTTGGCTGATTGAGGGCGAAAACGACGGTTTGGTAACGCCTGAATCGGCAACTTTTACAAACTTTAAAGGGATATTACGCGGGACAACACGGCGTGGTATTTCTCATGCAGATGCGATTGATATGCGAAGAAAAAATTTTACGAAAAAAGCATCTGTGAACGGAATAGCGGATATAAGAGACGTATATATAGATATTGTTTCTGGGTTGAAACAAATGGGCTTATAATATATGTATGTCGGTAACCTTCATAAGTAAAAATATGAGTAAATTTCCACAGTGCTTCACATATTTCTCATCCGCCAAAAAGCAACTATAGCCTGCTCGCGTGTACAATACCCCTGAGGGTCGAAGCGGTTGCCACCCACACCGCCCATTATGCCCTGTGCTGTGATAAGGTCGATATTGGGTATGGCCCAGGGAGAAAAGCGTAAAGAGCAGGGGCTGTTAAGTGATTATAGCACTTAAACAGCCCCTGAGTATTCTCTTAGATTCCTACAATGCTCCCATTCCTGCTTCAAATGACGCCATATTGCGTTCCGCTCCTTGAGGCCAGCGCGAAATTATGGCCTCTTGTATTTCTTCCGCTGTGAAAAACTTCCCCAAACAGGTATGTTTAACCGCCGCTGCCAAGAGGTAGATATTATCTGCTACCCCTTCCGGCATATTTTCCGGCGGCAGGTAGGTAACATGGCCGCCTGCTTTAGTTACTTCCTCCTTAACTTGTTCAACAGTGGGATAGGGGGCTTTGCCCAGCATGACTTCGGTTGGCTGCCAATTGTAGCCATATATAATACAGTCGCCGTCTTGCTTAAGGAAGCGTAGAGCTTTGAGGGATTCGGAAAGTTCCATGGCAATTATTAAATCTGCTCCCCCGGGGCGGATATCTGGCCCAACTTCATTATGGCCCAGTTTAAGCTGAGCTTTTACAAAACCGCCCCGTTGCGCCATACCCTTGGTGGGGAAAAAATTGGCGGAAATTCCCTTGGCTTCGGCTGCCTTGGTTATCAATTCCGCAATGGTCAATATACCCTGGCCGCCTACTCCTACCAAATAAATATCAAGTGTTGTTGCCAACATCATTAACCCTCCTTCACTAAAGCGCCAAATTTGCAGAGACTATTACATATACCGCAACCATTGCATTGCCCCGCGTCGACGAATACCCTTTCGCCGTCAAAAACAATAGACGGGCAGCCTGTGGTGTTTATGCATACTTTGCATTTTGTGCATTTATCTTCCAGCACTATACTTTTACCATATCGTATTTTGCGGCGTCCGGTTTGTATGGCACATTCCCGCCGCGCCAATATTACTTTTATTCCGGCCAAAGGAATGGCATTAATCAATGTTTGCGTCATCAGTGGTAAATCATACGGATCCACAATAAAAAGCTGAGTTACGCCCAGTCCTTGTACAATCTTGGCAATATCGGCTTGTTTTGTGCTATTGCTTTGTTGAAAGGCTAAATCGGTGCCTGCGTTTACCTGCATGCCGGTCATAGCCGTCCAGCCATTATCCATAATAACAACAGTTATATCGACCTGGTTTTGTACCGCATTTAAAAGCCCCGGCATACCGCCATGCATGAAGGTACTGTCGCCGATAGTTGCTATTACCGGAGTTTTAATACCGGCGTAATGATAACCCAGAGCCATAGGAATAGAAGCCCCCATGGCAATTTCCGTCCACAGGGTATGGAAAGGCGGGCTCATGCCTAAAATTGTACAACCGATATCACCGGTTACCATCACTTCATCTTTTTTATATCCCAGCTTGCGTACGGCTTGATTGATGCCTATATATACACCCCGGTGCGGGCAGCCCGCGCAGACACCAATAGGCCGCGCCGCGCATAATGCTTCCGCCCCTTCATAAGAAATGAATTGTGGCGGCAATTCTTGATCCACTGCCTGATAAAGGGCTTTCAGAATGGTCACGGCATTAAAATTGCCAATACGTGAAAGCACACCGTTTTGCTTACCGGTAATTGGCATTATTTTAGCGGCTTTATAAGCTTCAAGATAAGCGCAACGCTCTATATAATCTTCATTTTCTTCCAATACTACCAAAGCACCGCAGTGTTCGATCAATTTAGATATTTCTTTTTTAGGCAAAGGGTTACTACCGGCTAAGCGCAGAAATGAAAAATCCTTTGTATCGATGCCTTGATTGGCCGCTAAGCCCATTGCTTCTTCAATAAAAGAATTGATCACGCCTACGCTGATAATGCCTAAGCCTTCTTTTTTGCCCAATTTAAGTTGATGCAAGCCGTCGGCACCGATTTTTTCTTCTGCCGCTTCCAGGCGTTTAATAAGGTCGCGGTGCTGATTCATGCAGATTATGGCGCCGGCTTTCGTATACTTGGCTATATCCTTTTCTAACAACAGTGGGCGCTCTGCGATAGGGCGCTTAGCCGGTATATCCACAATGGCATGACTTTGCGCTACATTGGTTACAGAACGCAACATTACCGGCCCACCAATGGCTTCGGAAAGTTCAAAAGCATAAAGCGTCATACTGTAACTCTCAGCTACGCTGCAAGGTTCAAGTACCGGCATATCACTCATGAAGGCGAAACCACGCACATCCTGCTCCGGCATACCGGCAGCTACTCCGGGGTCGTCGCAGACATATATAACAAATCCGCCCAACCCTCCCGAATAAACAAAACTGATCAGCGAATCGTAAGCCACATTCAAACCAGACATTTTCATGGTACATAAGGCGCGCTGATTAGCCCAGCTGGCAGCTCCGGCAATTTCCAGAGCTACTTTTTCATTTGTGCTCCATTCAACATGAACACCTGCTATATCCTTGTTCCAAATGCTACCAATAGCCTCCGACGAGGGTGTTCCGGGGTATCCGGCAATAACTTTAGCGCCCGCAGCCAAAGCAGCTTGGGCTACCGCTTCATTGCCGCTTAAGTATTTCATCACCATGCGTTTCCCTCCATCTATTAATATTATGCATTACTTTTTCAAGTATACAATAGGCGTGGATGTTTTTCAAGGTTTAACGCAGTAAAATATCATATACTTTATCATGCTAAATTACCAAATATTGTCAAAGTATTGTGCAATTCATGTATTAGCCCAAGGAAGCCAGTATTTTGTTTAAACCGCTTAATTCTTGCGGTATATCTAAGCCCTGGGGACAGAGGGGGGTGCAGGAACCGCAGGATGTACAGCAAGTAGATTGTCTATCTGCCGGATTAAAGATGCGATAGTTTCTTAATATACGTTCGTCTTTTAGGCGCAGATAATCATTATAACTTTCAAAAGCCGAGCTGATAAGTATTCTCTGTGGGCAGGCTTCTTTGCAATAATCACAGCCGGTGCAATTCACATGTGGTTGTTGATGCAGCAAGTAAGTTAGCTGCGACATTATTTGTTGTTCCTGCTCGGTTAAGGGTTTAAAACCGCTAAAAGTAGCTAGGTTTTCATTAAGCTGCTGTTCGCTGTTCATGCCGGATAGTATCATATGTACCGCCGGCAGAGAACCGGCCCAGCGCATAGCCCAGCGGGCCTGATTGGGAGAAGGCTCGTAAGCGCTAAGAAAATCTATTGCCGCTGGTGGCAGTTTTGCCAAGCTGCCACCGCGTACCGGCTCCATTAACAAGAGAGGCAGGTTACGCTTGACAACTTCTTCATATTGCAATTGAGCATTCTGTGTAAGAGGCGGCCAGTCGTAATAATTTATTTGCAGCTGCACAAATTCCCAAGGAAAATCGTCCAGCACCTGTGCCAATTCCTCAGGTTCGCCATGATAAGAAAAGCCCATAAAACGTACCCGGCCTTCCTTCTTCAAACGCAACAGAAAATCTGCCCCACCTAAATCCCTAAATCTACACCAGCTTTTTTTATTCAGGCTATGGGCCAAATAAAAATCTATAAATTCCACGTGTAAATTGGATAATTGTTCGCGAAATAGCGGTTCGCAGGCAGAGATATCTTTAATACGGGAAACCGGCAATTTGGTGGCAACCATAAACTTATCTTTCGGTAAAGTGGCAAAGAACTCTTTTCCTAAAAAAGCTTCAGCTTTGCCGCTATGATACACATAAGCCGTGTCGAAATAATCAACTCCGGCTTCAAGCGCCGCATGGAGCAACTTAAGCGCGGGTGCACTCTCAATATTTCCTTGTCCGTCATCAAGAAGACGCATGCAGCCAAAGCCCAGTTTGGGCAAGTTAACATTAAGGGAAGGTATAAAAGTTTTATCCATATTATATTCTCCTTTTCCTATTATATTTTCTTTTTCATTATCCTAAATATATAGTATCATCAGCGTTTGCTTTATTATATAATGAATTTTTATTACTTTCAAGAATAATGTTTTTATAATGTAAGTGAAATACAGTTGACTAATATATAGCCTCTGAGTATAATATTTATGACAATATTATACTCTATTTGATAAAACTTCCCAAATGAGGAGGTGATTAAACCCGAATACCATGATTTTTTATGCATTTTGTCAAGAATTATGAATTATTTAAGGGGGTTGATAGTATTATGAACAAAAAACTATTAAGCGTTTTTGCTCTTGTTTTTGCCTTTGTATTGATTTTTTCAATAAGCGCCTTCGCTGACGATGAAT
>WRKD01000105.1 GCA_009778255.1 Bacillota bacterium | reverse complement strand
TATGGAAAATGGCAGTTTTATCGTAGGCGACTCTGCTCTCGCCCAGTTTTTTAACAAATAAACCGGCTTTACTTTGGCTTGATACACTAGTAATTATGCCAATATGCTTTGCTTTTTCCGCATTGCTTTCGTTTGCTTGTTCTGTTTCTTCCATCTTTATCTCGCCGGGGCTATCAATAAGTGGGTCGGCAACTTGTAAACAGCCCCCCATTAATAATAGCCCAACCACAAGTATAAAAAATAGTAAGCTTTTGTTCATTACAAGCGCTCCTTATAAAGATTATTCCTCCCACAGCAATCGCGGAGTGAAATTTAACCTATCGCAGCTGGCATTTACAAATTGAATGCCATTAAGTAAACCTTCTGTGGAATTCTTGGCAGCTGTTCCATGAATATGTCCATATACACAAAGTTCAACTGAAAACTCTTCAAATAAAGATAAAAACTCATTTTTAGCCTTTGGCTGGCTTACAGGAGGATAATGGGTCAATACCACTAAACCCAAGCTACTACGCGCCCCTTCTTCCAAGGCCATGCGCAAGCGTAAAAGCTCTCGCGCATAAATTTTATTATCTTCTACCGCATGGTAATCGGGGTGATCTGGAGTTAACCAGCCCCGGCTGCCACATACAGCTTTTGAACCTACAATAACACTACTGTGCTGCAAAGCCACACAATTAGGAGGCAAGGCAGCGCGTACTTTGCCGATACTTTGCCACCAGTAATCGTGATTGCCTTTAACGATGATAATACGTCCCGGTAGGGCAGCTAAGTAAGCAAAATCGTATACTGTTTCCGACAGCGTCATCGCCCAAGAAATATCCCCGGGCAACAACACCGTATCTGTTGGCGCTACTACACTCTGCCAGTTGTCGTAAAGCACACCATAATAATCCTGCCAATGCCGCCCGAAAACATCCATGGGTTTATAAGTTTCTGGTGATTTGCCCGGCTCAAAGTATTCTGACAAAGCTAAATGAAGGTCGGAAATGGTAAAAACCTTCACAAAGATTTCCCTCCTATTGCTCAAACACCAACTAAAGCCCGCTAAGTTATCTCGCCTCTGTTATCTGTCATCTCGCCTTTTGTTTATTCGCTACCAAAGCCAGTTTGAGAATGATCAGTGCAAAGACAATGCTTGCGAAGGACAAAATTCATGGCAGCAATAACACCGAATACAATCTTTGCCATTTATCTCGGCTTTACCTTCGCGTATCTTAATACAGTTTTGAGGACAAATTCGAACGCACTCGCCACAGCCAACACAGTTATCCATTATCGTCGGTATTGTATCATTTTTATTGCGAAATGCCGGCTTAAAATTCGACCTAAACTGTTGGGGGTCATCGCCCTGCCAGGTCAATAAATTCGCATCCGGCGGCGCGAGAAGCCGACGGGCGGCTTCTTCTATAGTAAGTACGCTGTCTTGCCGCAGCCCCATTAAATAGCACTGGGCTAAATCGACAGAATATGGGGAAACTCCGCCAATAATAACACCCAAATGCTTTGGTTCGCCACCGGTTGGCCCGGCGCCTTCCATTCCCCACACGCCATCTAAAATGCTAAAACCTGGGTCTACACGCTGGCAGACATCCAGCAACATAGCGGCAAAATCTTGACGCTGAGGAAATTTTCTATGCATATTTGGCTTTCCTAAACCCGGTATACAGCCGAACATGTTTTTCACACATCCGGTCATGGCCATAAAGCCATGGGTTTTTGCTTTACCTACCGATACTACCAATTCAGCGTCCAGCACCGGTGCAAGCAACTCCAGTTTTTGCACTGTTCTTCCATTTACCACATGTACCATTCTACTTGAGGTATCAAAAGATAATATTGCACCGCTATGCTCGGCAGCTTCTGTTAAGCCGCATCTGCCGTAAAGCATTCTTAGCAGTATTTTAGTATGCGGCCCGCCGGTCGAGTCGATGATCGATACCTCGGCGCCAGCTTTAATAAAAGCGGCGCAAACCGCCTCAACTACAGCCGGATGTGTAGTTGCGGCGTCATCCGGCTTGCGCGGCATAATAAGATTTGGCTTTACCAATACGCGCTTACGTCCATTCAAAATGGCATTCGCACCGCCAAACGCATCAAGAACGCGGTTTACGGCAGCAAAAGCGTTATCATATGAAGCGCAACCAGCAATAAATACCCGGTTTTCCATTCAGCTTACACTCCTTTTGTTTACTAAAAAATAAAAAACATATTGACAATGCATTTGGAGCTTGATATAGTACTTTTGCCATTTAATAGCGGGTAAATCATTTTACACTAAACAGGGGATGAACAAATGGCTGTCGTTTTTGGCTTAACCCTTATCGTTTCGGCTCTTATAACTGCGGTATTACATCATGTTTTTCTGGGATTACCACTATTTTGCGGTTATATTTATTTTTCTGCTTTATGCCTAAAAAGAGGCTACTCAGTTAATTCTTTAATAAATATGAGCTTAGACGGCGCCAAGAAGGCATTGATAGTTATACCTATTTTGCTCTCTTTGGGCTGCCTCACAGCTATGTGGATGGCTGCCGGCACGGTAGCTTCTTTTGTTTATTATGGTCTCGCTTTTATAAGCCCGCCCTTTTTTATTTTTATTGCTTTTTTAAGTACTAGTATCATCTCTTTATTACTGGGCTCTTCGCTTGGTAGTGTAGGCACCATCGGCATGATTTTAATGACTTTAGCCCGGGGCGGAAATGTTAATCCCTACCTTACGGCAGGAGCCATTATATCCGCTGCTATTGTGGGAGATCGCGGTTCACCCATGGCTTCTACTTTGCATTTACTGAGCACGGTTACAGAAACAGATATTTTCCGCAATATCAAAATGGCTTTATTAACCACTGTGGGGCCATATATAATTACCGCTTTGCTATATTTGCCACTTTCTTTGCATAACCCTTTAATTGCCGGAGAAACCGCTTTGCGTCAAGATATTGCGCAATACTTTAATATCGGTTGGCTGCCTTTTATGCCGGCTCTTATTATTATATTATTATGCGGATTAAAATTTGATATTAAATTTGCTATGCTAATAAGTGCTGCCAGCGCTTGTTTGATCGCCTTTTTCACTCAAGGGATAAATTGGCAAACCTTGGCTTTAGCCCTGATGCGTGGTTTTGAACCTGAGCAAAGCAGCTCACTTTATCATATTATTCACGGCGGCGGTATGTGGGCTATGCTGAAAACATCCCTCATCCTTCTTATAGCTTGCGCACTTTCCGGCATTTTACTGGGCATAAACGCCTTGAGCGGCTTAAATAAGCTATTAGCCAAGCCCTGTGGGCGTTTAGGTTTGTTTTTAAAAACAACGGCATTGGGTTTGGCTGGCATATGCTGTGGCTGTAATCAAGTAATTCCTGTGGTAATCTGTGGGCAAATGATGGTAAAGCCCTATGAAGAAAACGGATTCAGCCGCTACGATTTAGCTAAAGATATTTCCCTAACCGTGTTGCCGCTTGCCGGTGTTATACCATGGTGCTTGCTCTCCATAGCCGCTACCACAACATTGGGCATGCCGCTTGCTCATCATTTACCATGGTTGTTTTACCCGATAATTTTACCATTGTGGCATGGCATGAGCTATGCGCTAAAAAAACCTCGCCTACCTTCTTAAATCTGCTTAGCCCTTATACCGGCCTGAAATGATTGCAGGTTAAGCATAATTTGCTTTTCCCTGCCCGCAAACTCATCTTTAATGGCATTAATAACCGAAAGCTCTTGTACAATACCGGTTTGCTGCACCAATACGCCCAAAGACACCAAATTGATACCCAAGGGATTACCGGCTTCCTTAGCTATTTTAGCCAGCGGCAAACAAATTTGTTCGGCATAAGAAGGCAGAGGCTCAATTGAATCGTCGTAAAGCAAGACCGTGCCTTTTGCAAGTAAAGGCGCGTATTTTTTATAAGCCACCGCGGCGAGGGCGATCACCACATCGGGTTTAAGTACCTCGGGATAATCTATTTCACTACTGCTGATAAGGCAATCCGATTTGGCAAATGTTCCTCTGCTTTCCACTCCATATGCCGAAGTCATCACAGCATATTTACCTTCATAGCCGGTAGCCGCGTCTCCCAGCAGCTTTCCGGCCAGCATTAGGCCCTGACCGCCAACACCGCTAAAAATCACCTGCCATGTTTCCTTCACTTTATATCTCTCCTCCCCTCTTGTGCCGCTGCGATCACTCGAGAATATTTAGAGCCATAATCCTCTCTTTCTGTATCGGTAAGTATGCCCATTATAAGTTTTAGCGCTAATTCCTCTTCATTCATAGTGTGAGCACGCGCAACGGATATGGAACGTTCTTTAACCCACTTCATTAAGTCGGCGGCATTACGCATGCCATTGTTTTTGCCGAAATGAGTGGGGCAAGGTGCGATAACTTCAATAAGAGAAAAGCCTTTTTTATTTAAACCGGCGGTAATAAAACGCTGCATAGCTAAAGGGTCATCCGAAGAAGTACGCGCCACAAAAGGCGCCCCGGCAGCTATTGCCAGTTGGCAAATATCGAAGCCCTCTTCTATATGCCCATAACGAGAAGTAGAAGTTATAGAATTGAGAGGAGTGCTGCCGGAATACTGGCCGCCGGTCATGCCATAATTGTAGTTGTTTACTAAAATCGCAGTTACATCTACATTACGACGGGCAGCGTGAATAAAGTGATTGCCACCGATAGTTACGCCGTCGCCATCACCCATCAATACAACCACCTGAAGCTTAGGGTTAGCCAGCTTGATGCCGGTAGCAAAAGCCAGGGCCCGTCCATGAGTACCATGAAATGAATTCGTGGTCACATAATCATCCGCTTTTCCCCAGCAGCCGATACCGGTAACCACCACCGTCTCTTCTTTGCTATAGCAAAGAGCCGCGAATGAACGCACTATGGCGCCCAAAACGGCGCCGTTACCGCAACCACCGCACCAGAAGAGAGGAAAATCTTGGGTTTTCAGATAATCCATATAATTCATATAGCCGCCTCCTCCAGTTTTGCCAGAATTTCATAAGGGGTGATCATTTGACTATCCACACGGTTAATTCCCCATAAAGAGCAGTGCGTGGGACATACCTTACGAATTTCCCCCTGTATTTGGCCAAGATTCATCTCCGGAACCACTACGCCTTGTACTTGCTCGCATATTTTTGCTACTTGCTCATAAGGAAAGGGCCAAATGGTAACCAATTGCAGTAACCCCACTTTTATGCCTTTTTGGCGGGCTAGCTTTAAAGCTGCTTTGCCGCTACGCACCGAACAACCAAAAGTGATGATAGCATATTCTGCGTCTTGAAGATCGAAACTTTTAGTTTCGATAATATCATCTCTATTCTTTTGGAATTTTTCATGATAATGGCGGATAAATTTATCGGCATTATCTAAACGCCCGCAAGCATTACCGCTTTCATCGTGGCCGCTACCGTTGATCCTGGTTATATACTCGCTGCCAAAGGCGGCTAAAGGCGCAATTTCATTTTCTTCGCCGCAAAAATCATAAGGTTTATAATCCCGGTTTGCGCACAACGGTTTTTTTCGCTCAATTATCTCCTTAGGCAAATGGGGGCAATACCCTTCCCGCATGTGGCCGATGATTTCGTCGGCCAAAAGGATTACCGGGGTGCGATAGAGTTCCGCCAAATTAAAGGCGCGTATTGTAAGATCGTAACATTCCTGCACCGATGAAGGAGACAAAGCGATAATGCCATGATCCCCGTGCGTTCCCCACTTAGCTTGCATCACATCGCCCTGAGCCGGTTTAGTAGCCAGCCCAGTGCTGGGACCCGAGCGTTGCACATTAACGATCACACAGGGGATTTCCCCCATTACAGCTACTCCTAAGTTTTCCTGCATCAGAGAAAAGCCCGGCCCGCTGGTGGCAGTATAAGATTTTACCCCGGCTGCCGAGGCGCCTATAACAGCTGCAATACTGCCTATTTCATCTTCCATTTGCACAAACATGCCACCTAATTGCGGTAAGCGTATTGAAGAACGCTCGGCGATCTCTGAAGAAGGAGTAATAGGATACCCCGCATAAAAACGGGCGCCCGCCGCTAAAGCCCCTTCGGTTATAGCTTCATTCCCCATGGCAAAGATGTTTTTTTTCAGCGTCATACCTCATTCACCTCCACTGTAATGGCAAAATCGGGGCAACGTAAAGCGCACAGTTTACAACCTGTACATTTTTCCGGTAAAAACATGGGTTTTTCCCCGTATTCCACTATCAAAGCCTCGACCGCACAAAAAGCCGCGCAAACCCCGCAGGATTTACACCAATCATTGACCGAAAACTCTACTTTTTTCATAACATTACCCTTTCTTCTTCCTCCCTAAATAAATGCGCGATGGGTCTACTTGCATACGTAAAACCTTTAATTCTTCATGCGTAGGCTCTTTTGCCGGAAGTGCTTGGGAAAGATCGATATCCCAAGCGGTGGCTTTTCTTATCATATCTTTCATCACGCCGGGGAAAATTTCCGTTACATAGAGAATTCCGCTTTGTGGATCAGGGCGCATTTTGCACAAATCCGAAATCACTACCAAATCACCACCGCGAAACAAGCCGTAATCGTAGCGGGTTTCGCCGGGGCCGCCCCTCATACCT
>WRKD01000104.1 GCA_009778255.1 Bacillota bacterium | reverse complement strand
GCACGAGATGGCGTTACCGGCTTGCCCACTTTTCGTGATTTAGATAAACTACTTTCCGGTCTGCAAAAAAGCGATCTTATTATATTAGCTTCCCGCCCCGGAGTGGGCAAAACTACTATGGCTTTAAATATTGCTCAGCGCGCGGCAGTAAAGTATGGCAAGCGCGTTGCTGTTTTTTCATTGGAAATGCCTAAAGAGCAACTGGTGCAGCGTATGTTATGCACTCAGGCAGAGGTTAATTTAGGTAATGTAAGAAAAGGTATGGCTAGCGCCGAAGATTTTGGCCGTCTTTCGCAAGCATTGTTGCCACTTTCTGCTGCGGAAATCTATATAGACGACAGCGCAGTTATTAGTATTAGTGAAATGCGTAGTAAATGCCGTAAACTGATGCTGGAAAAAAAGGGCCTCGACTTGGTGGTGGTGGATTATATTCAACTGATGCAGGCGGTAGGAGGACGGCGTTCAGAAAACCGTCAAACAGAGGTAGCGGAGTTTTCCCGCTCTTTAAAAGCCTTGGCCAAGGAACTAGACTTACCTGTATTGGCTTTATCTCAATTATCACGCGAGGCAGAAAAAATAAGAGGCAGAGGTAAGGGCATGGAGGCGCCTAATCTCAGCCATTTACGGGAATCCGGCGCCTTAGAGCAAGACGCCGATGTGGTGATAATGCTGCATCAGCAAAGAGATAGAGAGGGCGAAGATGAGGCAGAAATGCCGCAACCAGGGTATAGCTCTCCTTTAACCGATATTGTTCAGGTAATAGTGGCTAAACATCGTAATGGTCCGGTAGGGGAGGTTAAACTGCTTATACGCCGGGCTTATACTTCGTTTGAAGATATTGCTTATGATTGGCAAGAATAAGCTAGCATGACGGGCTTTAGCCCGCATTATTCAAACACTACTGCGCTAAGGAGGTAGATAAATATGCAGATCATTCCGGCTATCGATTTACGGGAAGGGGCGTGTTCACGTATATTCACAGACAGCGCCGCTCAAAACATCTACAGCAATGATCCATTACAGCAAGTGATATTGCTAAAAGAAGCCGGCGCATCTTTAGTACATATTACAGATTTGGATGGCGTTTTTTCCGGCCATATTTGCAATATACCGGTTTTGCAGGAAATTGTCACTTTTGGCGGTGTAGATATACAGCTTTCCGGCGGAGTAAGCAATCTTCGTCATGTAGAGACCCTGCTCACTTTAGGGGTAAAAAGGGTGGTGCTTTCCACTGCTTTGCAACGAGAGCAGAGTTTGGTAGCGCAAGCAGTGCAGCTTTACGGCGACAGGGTTTTAGCCGGCTTAGACGGGCGCGACGGCATGGCGATTACGGAAGGCTTTGAAACAACCGTGCGCAATACGGTGCAACATCAAATAAAAATGCTGCGCGAAGCCGGCATCATACGCATAATGTATACAGAATTAATCCGTGCCGGAGCTTTTAAAGGACCCAACTTTGAAGGTATAGCCAAAACCATCAATAGCGGCGGGGTAGAGGTATTGGTAGCCGGCGGTATAAACAGTTTGGCGGCAATAACAAAACTGAAGCTTATGGGTGCGCGCGCAGCTATTATTGGCAAAGCTATCTATACCGGGGCTATAGATTTTAAACAAGCCATGCAGGAAGCAGGGCATAGTGAATTACTAATCTAGTACGTTACTACATTTAAAACCCCATTTGCTTTTGAATATAAGCGCGTTCCTTGCAACCGGCGGTTTTCTCCAATAAAGCCAGGGCTACCGGTATGGCAGAAGCCGGGTTTTGCGAAGTTATAATATGCCCGTCTATTTGCAGAGGAGCATTTATGAAAACAGCACCCGCTTTTTGAATTTGTTCCGCAAAGCCGGCTTCATAGCAATAGGTAGTGGCGAGGCGCCCTTTTAGTATTCCCGCCTGAGCTAAAGCTATAGCGCCGGTGCATACGGCAGCTATAGGTTTATGCTGATCATTAAAATGTTTTATTAAAGATAAATATGGTTTAGAACAGGCATGTTCATAGTATCCGTAGCTACCGAAGCCGCCAGGCAAAGCCAAAGCGGCATAATTTTCCGCTATTACCTCATTTGCACAAATTTGCGCCAGCATGGTTTGCCCAAAAGAGAGCGCAATTTCCCGCTTGGAAGAACAGGTAATAAGTCGGCAGGTGGCGCTGCCGATAGTTTGATGCCAACCGAAAACATCAATAAAAGCAGCCGCTTCGAAAATCTCCGTACCCGGAGGCAAAAGTAATAGGATATTTTTACAGTTATTTTCCATTTTTCCCTCATAAATTTTTTTTTAAATTGAAGAAGGTAAAGAGTATGGCTGATTCTTTAATAAGCAGTATACATTTGCTCGATACGCAAACCGCTAATCAAATCGCCGCAGGCGAAGTGGTAGAGCGCCCGCTTTCTGTAGTGAAAGAATTGGTGGAAAATGCCATAGACGCAGCGGCAAAGCATATTGAGGTAAAGATTTTCGACGCGTCTGCAGAAAAAATTCAGGTAGCGGATGATGGCATTGGTATGGATGCTCAAGATTTACTGCTATGTGTAAAACGTCATGCCACCAGTAAAATACGCCGTTTTGATGATTTGCAAAACTTGCATACTCTGGGTTTTCGTGGGGAAGCCCTGCCTTCCGTGGCTGCAGTAAGCATATTGACCATCACATCTAAGCAGGCACAGGCCATGCTGGGATACCGGGTACGGGTAGAAGCAGGCAAACCAAGCCTGCCGGAAGAAGCCGGCGCCCGTAACGGCACTATTGTATTGGTAGAGCGGCTATTTTATAATGCGCCGGCTCGTAAAAAATTTCTTAAAAGCCCCCGCTGGGAGTTGGGTTTGATCAGCGATTGTTTGCAAAAACTGGCGCTTTCTCATCCCCATATTGTTTTTAAATTTGTTTTAGGCTCAAGAACCTTATTTGCCAGCCCCGGCGACGGCGAATTAAGCGGCGCTATACAAGCGGTATATGGCAGGGAAGCCATAGCTTTTTTTGTGGAACTGGCTTATGAGGGGCAAGGCATAAACATCAATGGCTTAACTGCGTTGCCCGATTATAATCGTGCCGAACGCGGGCAATATACTTTTTTTGTTAACGGGCGCTGGATAAAAAGCCGGGAGCTCAATACCATGGTGGATGAAGCTTATCATACCCTGCTGCCGCGGGGGCGTTATCCCTTGATTGTGATGAATATAACTTTACCGCAGCATAGCGTAGATGTAAATGTGCATCCGGCTAAACTGGAAATTAAATTTCAGCAGCCGGATTTGATAAAAGAAGGAGTACAGAAAGCTATAGGGCGGGCTTTGCGGCATAAAGAGGGTTTGGCGCCGCGCCTTAAGGCAAACCGCCCTCTAAAAACGCCTGCTTTAACAATAGACCCTCAAAGTGGCTTTATCATTGCTAAAGCGGAGGAAAATAAAGTTCTACATCTGCGCGAAACCCCGGCGCCCCCTTTGAACGGCAAGAGCTTGGCCGAGCGCCTTTATGGCAAAAGCGACGCTAAAATGAAGACGCCCGTAAGAAGATTGCCTGAGGAGCAGAAAGTAGATTTTTTTTCAACCGCTCCAAAAGATGCAGCAGTTGTAGAGGAAGATAACCCTAGCAGTGTCGATAACAGTAGCATACTGCGTTATAGCGAATTAAATGTATTAGGACAAGCCCAGGGTACTTATATAGTGGCAACGGGAGAAGACGGCGTTTATTTTATCGATCAGCATGCCGCTCACGAGCGCATACTGTATGAAAAAATTATGGAGAAAGCGCAAAAAAACGGCGGCGCCAGCCGTATGCTGGCTTTACCACAAACTATGCAGCTTACCATAGGAGAGTATATACAGATTACCGAAAGTATTCTCGAATTGAGCGAAGCAGGCTTTGTACTGGAGCATTTCGGCGAGCAAACTTATATTATTAGAGGGGCGCCTCTGTGGTACGACGGTCAAGACGCGCCAGGCTTCTTACGTGATTATTTAGCCAACAAAAGCGCAGGCACAACACCGCGCCGGGAGGAAATCTTTTTGGCTGCCTGCAAACAGGCAGTAAAAGCTAACCGTTACTTAACCAATGCGGATATCGGCAATTTATTGAGCTCATTAGATAAATGCACTAATGCTTCCACCTGCCCCCATGGGCGGCCTATCGCCGTTAAGATTTCCTTTACGGAAATAAAAAAGCGGTTTTTGCGTTGAGCTTTAAATTGCTGTAATAAAAAATTGGGCTGCAAGGCAGCCCAATTTTTTTATACTCCCATAGCCTCTAATGTTCCGGCATGTACTATTTCCTTATCGATGGTGGTAAGGCTGGATGCCACGATCTCATCTTGACGATTCAATGTAATGCTGCCGTCTTGCGCCAGATAAGCCAGAAAGTTATAAATGTTTTGCGAGAACATCCATGTTGCGCTGGTAGGTACAGAGCCGGGGATATTTTTAGTGCCGTCGATGAAAACGCCATGTATTACTTCCACAGTACCGGAGGGCGTGCATTCGCAGTTGCCGCCTTGATCTATGGAGATATCTACAATATATGAACCGGGCGCCATAGATTTGACCATCTCTTCGGTAATAAGAATGGGCGCTTGTTTACCCGGTATCAAAGCACTGAGTACCACTATATCGGCTTTTTTAACCAACTCTTTTAAGTTTTCCCTTTCCTTGATCAGCCATTCTTCGGGCAGGCTTTTGGCATAACCGCCTTCGCCAATGGCCAGTTCGGCCGGTATGCCGGCGTCATGGGTTTTAGCGCCCAGACTTTTAGCTTGTTCATCCGCTTCCGGGCGTATATCGCAAGCGGTAACCACCGCGCCTAAACGCTTAGCTGTGGCAATAGATTGCAAGCCGCTCACACCGGCGCCTATCACCAATACATTGGCTGGTTTAATAGTTCCAACAGCCGTACCGGTCATGGGCATGAATTTGGGCAGCCGGGTAGCCGCGTTTAGCAAACCTTTATAGCCGGCTACTGTGCTCATGGAAGAAAGCGCATCCATAGATTGGGCGCGGGTGATACGCGGTATGCCGTCTAAGGTGAGGCTGATAACGCCGGTTGAAGCCAATTGACGTATCATATCATGATTGACCGGCGAAGCGGGATGCAGGAAGGTGATCAAGTATTGGCCGTCGCGCACCATTTCCGCCTCATGTTTGCCAACTTTTTCATTAAAGAGGGGTTCTTTTACTTTTAATATGACATCGGCTGTAGCAAATATTTTAGTAACATCCTCTTCCATCTGCGCCCCGGCGGCTACATATTGCTCATCACTAAAATAAGAGCCCAAGCCGCCACCGGTTTCCACCAGCACTGTAGCGCCTTCGGCAACCATTTTTTTTACAGTATCCGGGGTTGCGGCTATACGGTTTTCCGATTTCATGATCTCTTTCGGCACACCTATTACCATACCTTGAAACTTCATTATAATTTCCTCCTTAAATAAATTGGTTTTTAGTTTTCGCTGTTTGTTATTATATCATTCATCTTATTAAAAAGTAAAGAATTTAGTATTTCATAATAACTTGCTTTAATATCTTTCTACCGGGCCAGGCCGTTGCGCTTTTTTTGCTCCCGTTTCAACGATTTTTCCCAAGTCCGCTCTGTCTGCTGTTTGAGAAACAACCTCATAGGCTCCACTTCCTCAGTATTGTCATAACTGTTAAGCGCATCATAGTATGTGCGTTTATCTTCGTCATGGATAATAATTGGAGGATGATTGTGGATCATTAGATAGTAGTTTAACAATGTCCGGCCTACACGCCCATTGCCGTCTGCAAAGGGGTGTATATATTCAAATCTGGTATGAAAATATGCCGCAACCTTAAGCGTATCCTTATCATCATAATCAGATATCTCGTTTAAGAGCTCCGAAAGGTCGCTATCTACGTCTTCAGGCAATGAGCCTACTTCAGCAACTCCTATCACATAGTCGTGCTTTTTGAACTCACCAGGGCGCTCTCCACGCTCAATATACCGCCGCTCATCATAGGAACCGCTTGTTAATATGCTGTGTGTTTCTTTTATCAGCTTAATACTTAAAGGTTCCTTTGCCGCCAGCTTAGGCTTTAAAAACTCATAGCAAACTCTCTGATTAGAAAGCTCGAATATCGTTCTGGTAGCACCGGAATAGTTAAGGATGCGACCATTTTCAAAGATTTCCCTAGTGTCGGTATATGTGACAGTTTCATTTTCTATTTTACCCGAGTTGTACGCGAACAGAATTCGAAAATTTTCCAAGCGGCATTCAATGTCTGCCTCTGTTTTAACATTCCAGCTCTGCCATAGTTTGATGGCGGCTTTGTATTTATCCATTGTTTTCTAACCCCCTGAATGATCATTAGGTGTTCCCGAAATAATTATAGCACATCTTTCCCTTATTTAACAGCAAGCTATTTAATGAAGCACCCGAGTTTAACACAATATGCTTAAGCTTGAGAATAGCGAAATTGGCGCAAAACGGTATTCCGCTATTTTATATGGGCACCTCTAGAAACCAGAATAAACACTAACAAAATGATCAAAATGAGACTAATTACCTAAATATCCCCGTCATTGCGGACTTGA
>WRKD01000103.1 GCA_009778255.1 Bacillota bacterium | reverse complement strand
ATGAATGATCATGAGCCAATTTTTAAACAAATTATTGAAATAATCGAAAATGATATAATCAGCGGCAAATATCCGGCCGAAGGGCCAATAGCTTCCACTCCGCAAATTGCCAAAAGCTATAGTATAAACCAAGCCACAGCTGTAAAAGCGGTAAGCAAGCTTGCAGATACAGGTATTTTATACAAAAAACGTGGCATCGGTATGTATGTTTCAGTTGGCGCCCGCGAAATAATTTTACGGCAGCGTAAGGAAGCATTACTAAACAGTGCCCTTCCTGCTTTACTAAAAGAAGCGGAAAGACTTGGAATCTCGGCGGAACAACTGGCAAGTATAATACGCAAGATTAAGATATAAAGTTTATTATCAATATAGAGCGCTATATTTACTTTTTTGTAAAATTATGTTATAATTGATTTATGATCTTAAGAGCGCTTAACCAGGCTATCTCTTTTTTGCATTTCATTAGACATTTCTTGTCATAAATTTACACAATACTATGGTAAAAATAGTTTATTTTATATTTTTTTTCAACATCATAATTTACATTACATCTTGAAGCATTACGAGGGCAATATGAAGCATATAGGAAGGATTACAGAAATTTCTTCGATCCTGATTTTCATGACTAGCGTTATCATAGCTATTTTTATTGATCCATTAATAGCTTTCATTTTTTTTGTATGTTTGATGGCTGTAATCTACCTCACTTCAGGCTGGCTGTTATTTTATTTAGGGATTGTTCGTAAAAGCAACAGGTCTTTTATACTTTCTGCTCTTCATAATAAAAGTATTTCTCTTAATTTGCAGGAAGATCAGGAACGGAAATCTCGTCACACTCTTTGGCTGGAGGAGATCACCCAGGAAGATGTTTTTATTGAATCATCAGATAGCTTAAAATTATATGCCAGGATAATTAATAATAAAGCCGATTCTTCACGTTGGGTAGTGATATGCCATGGTTATGCCAATATTGGTATAGAGAAAATTATGTATTTGGCGCAAACCTTTTATGATATGGGCTATCATGTTTTATTACCTGATGCGCGTGGTCACGGCAAAAGTGAGGGTGCTTTTTTTGGCATGGGCTGGCCGGATCGCTTAGATATTATACAGTGGATACATGAAATAAACGACCGTTGTAAAATGCCGGAAATTATACTTTTTGGGGTTTCTATGGGGGCAGCTACCGTAATAATGGCTTCGGGAGAATCTTTGCCCACAACTGTTAAGGCAATTGTGGCAGATTGCGGATACACTTCGGCTATAGAGGAGTTTTCTTATCAACTTAAAACTGTATATCATTTCCCCAACTTTTTATCTTTCCCAATCCTTGCAGCGGCTTCGTTGATAACACGGCTATGCGCGGGTTACTGGTTAAGAGAAGCAAGTGCTTTGCGGCAAATAGAAAAATCCCGAACCCCAATATTCTTAATTCATGGCAGTGCGGATACTTTTGTGCCCTCTTCCATGCTGGAAAAGCTATATGACGCCGCAGTTTGTCCCAAGCAGAAAATGCTGGTAAATGGAGCAGGCCATGGAGAATCGATTATGGTAGATAGATCCCATTATTGGCAGGCTGTATCCGATTTTTTACAATGCGTATAAAAACTATTTTTTTGTAGGTATATAATGATGGATTTTGTTTTAATGATATTAACGCCACTGCAAATGTTACTGATTAATCTATTTGTGATTCATCAGTGTATTAAATTTAAATATAATAAAAAACTGACCTATATTTTAATGGGTTTTTCTACTATTGTACTTTTAATAATAGCCTACCTGATCTCAAAAACAATACCTGGTTTCGGCAGCGGTAATGGCTTGTTCATTTTTAGTGGTTTTTTGTTTATTATACCTTTAATGCTCTTATATAAATCTCCCGGTGTGAGGATCATAACAATTGCCTGTTTTTCTTGGACTTATACTTTTATGGTTTTTGCCCTAAGCGTACGTTTGAGCCATGTCATTCATTTCGCCGGCTGGAGTTTATCTGCTAAGGTTTTCTTATTGCAAACCATATTATATATTCTTTCTTTTGATGCATTTTACAATATGCTGAAATCTAAGTTTATCTATTCCTTAAATCATATTGGGGAAAAAGAAGCTACTGCTCTTATGTGGATGAACATGATGTGGTTTTGGACGGTGTTTATTTTTAATCTATCCTTTGTTTATCCGCAGTTGGAATTTTTTCAAATCATATCCTTCATTACGCTCTCTGTTTGTTTGATCAGCAGTTTCCATTATATTTACCTACAAATTAGTAGCGGGAAAACAATACAAGATTTAGAAAAGCTTGCCTATCACGACGAATTAACACAATTACGCAGCCGCGTGGTTTTAAGAAGGGACGCTCATGATCTAATTGAACGAAAAATCCCTTTCCAGCTCATCTTTTTTGACCTTGACGATTTTAAAAACATCAACGACTGGTACGGGCATCTTATTGGCGACCGTTATCTTGCCTTTTTCGCCCATGAAATAAAGTTGCGTATCGGTAACAGGGGAGGTTTTTACCGAGTTGCGGGTGATGAGTTTGTTTGTATTTTCTCGGAAAATGGGCTCAATACCTTTTTAGAAGAAATCACCGCATTGCCACAGATCATGCCCAATTCTAATGTTAAGTTTCTGGGGTTTAGCTATGGAGTAGCGTCTTTCCCTCAAGATGGGGAAACAGCCGAGAGCCTTTTGCAATGTGCAGATAGGCGTATGTATGAAATGAAGAGATCTACAAAAACTTTTGAAAAACGTTCTGTGTTATAAAATTTAGGGAGGAATTATCATGAATGAGCAGGCACTGATCGACCGTTTTATCCGTTATATTACATGCCCCAGTGAATCTACGCGGGAAAGGGCTTTTGCGGAATTGCTGGAAAGAGATTTACAAGCCCTGGAAATGGCATGCGAACGTCAGGAGATTGGGGCAAAGTGTGGTTCGGATGGATTTAATTTGTATGCCATGCTCCCCGGTGAAGGGGAGCCCTTGTTATTTTGTGCCCATATGGATACTATGGAACCGGGGGTGGGAATCACCCCAACAATCATAGAGGGTATTATTCGCTCTGCCGGCGACACCATACTAGGCGCCGACGACAAAGCCGGTATTGCCGCAGTACTTGAGGCAATAGCTGCTGTTAAGGCCTCTCATAAACCTCATCGTCCGGTAGAAGTGCTTTTTACCGTCTGCGAGGAAATTGGGCTTTTGGGCGCAAAATATGCCGATTATTCACAAATCCGCAGCCAACAAGCGGTGGTGCTGGATACAGGCGCTATGGGATGTATCATTAATCAGCAGGCAGCTCATAAAAAGCTCATGATAACGGTTAAAGGTAAAAGCGCCCACGCGGGTATATCTCCGGAACTTGGCATCAATGCTCTTAAAGCGGCTACCGATGCTATAGCTAAAATGCGCTGCGGGCATGTGAGTGAGAATACCATCATGAATGTGGCTAATTTGCTCGCGCCGGGCAAAACCAATGCGGTTTCCGATATTGCTACATTTGAAATGGAGATACGCTCGCACTCCCAAAATGAGCTTGATTTTTTGATTTTGCAAACTAAGGCGCAAATTAAAGAAGCCTGCCAAGTATATGGGGCAAGCTATACAGTGGAAGAATTTGCCGTTTCAGATCCTTTATATGTTAACAACGATCATCCTCTAATCGCTTTGCTTGCCCAAACTATGGAACAAATAGGGCTTACTGCAAATATCAAACGCACATTTGGCGGCTGCGACGCCACTTGGCTTAACGCGCATGGTTTGGCGGCGGTGAATATTGGCATAGGCATGCAAAACGGCCACAGTTTAGATGAGCATATCAGCATTGCCGATCTTGTAACAACCACTCAGCTTATTGAAAAGCTTATTCTTTCTGTTTAAATTGTTATTGAATTTGATTGATATGAATTTTTTCGATAACATTATCGCTAACCATGGCTTGAAAAAGATCATATCCATGATCATCATAATAATGCCACACTGAATCGATAACACAAGCAGGTGTTCCATATAATTCCACGAGTTTTTCTACGCTATCATTCACGGCTAAGCCTCTGGGTGTAGTATATGGTGCGCCGCAAATATATATTGAAGATAAAGAGAGGGATATATCGTCATACACACCTTCTGTAAACTCTAATACCAGTGTATCAAATATCAGGATTTTTGTTGAATAAAAGCCGTCGCTCCATTCGTTTTCCCTATAAGACTTAGAGGGAAAATACATAGCGGCGGCGCTCCATTTCATGCCTAAACTAAATTTGTCGATGCGTGAATCGGCGGTGGTGATTCTTTTCTCTTTATTTATCCAATCAAAGCCCGTTTCATCTTTCATATTATAAACAGATTCATCCCGCCATCCTTCCGGGTTATGGGGATCAAAAGTAAGTAAAACAGATGAATTTAAGGAAGAAAAGTCTTCCTCATCTGCCTTTTTTTGAGGAAATGGCTGAGGCATAGGCTTAGCCAAATTATCAGCAGGCGTTTCAGTTATTTGCTGCTCTATTACAGTCATTACTCCCAGTGGTATATCAGGTGATGGTATATTTTCTTGTGGAACTGCGCAGGCAATACAAAGATTAAAAAATATAATAAAATTAATAAAAAGTAGGCCCTTTTTGCGCATCATTACACCCCTCCCCCAAAATAAATGTAAATAGAGCGCATAAGTTACCAAGGTGGGCTTAGCACATAAGATGCCAAAAATTATAAGACAAAGTGTGTTGAAAAGCGTGATAAAGACGCTTTTCATTGATTAGAATTCGCTCCAAACTCCTTTTGTTTATGGTAGTTTTTTGCAAATAAGTGGCTAATATGCATAATTATACCATGGAAAATTCGCATAATCAAGTAGATTTATATGATTTTAAGCTTGCTTCTATTAACAAGTATTCCGGAATTTGTTATTCCGCGGGCTTTAACCCGAAGAATATTATCGCGGAGCAATACAAAACAAGAGAAAAAATCCTTCGCTTTGCTTAGGATGGTAATTAGGCAGAGAATGAACAGTATCTTAAGTTGAGAATGATAGTGTGAACTATAACTTTTCATATTGAATTTTATTAAATTATGGGTATTAGTATTGACTAAGAACACTGTTTTATGATATATTCAACAATAAGAGTGTTGATAATTCAGTAAATAATGAAAAATTAGATTCGGCGAAGGGCACTCTTATTAAACATATATTATTATCTCTTTGATTAATCCACATTTTATGAGAAAGGAGGGACTTTATTGGGCGACTCATTAATTCCCATCAAGGGAATCGGCGTAGCAATGGAAGCGAGACTTATCGAGCAAGGAATAGCGGATATTCCCGATTTGCTTGTAAAAGCAGGTACCCCCGAATTGCGTTCGTCTCTGGCATTAAAGATCAAGATAAATGAAAAGTCTATCTATTATTGGGCAAAGCAAGGCGAGCTCATGCGGGTAGAAGGCATTAATGCAGACATGTCGGATCTTCTAGTGAGAATCGGCGTGCGCGACGTTGAAGATCTATCTCGCCTTAATAGTGATGTGGCTTTACCGCTGATGAAAAGTGTAAGCGAGAGTATTTCTCTTAGTATCAAAGATTTCCCCACTAAAGAAAAATTATCTGTTTGGAAAAACCGGGCTGTTACCATGACTCCCATTATCAAAAGGGATTATGACGAACCAACGCCGATAGTTGTTTTAGCCCCCCCCGCACAACCCCCAAGTGATAATAACAACACAGCGGCGCGGGTTCAAAACGAGGAGTATTTTTTCGATATGGGAGATGTGATATCCAGCGTAGGCAGAGGCATCGCCGAAGCTCAGCATGCGCTGGATGTGAGCGCTATCCTAACACAACAGCAAATCAATGATGATGACGAACTGCGGGCCTGGGGAATATCTTCCCAGTGGTATACTATACCAGAAGCAACAGTAAACCTTAAAATGAACTATCAGTTTACCAAGGAGAAAGTAGAAGAAGGAACTATCGAAACACCACGTAAAATGCGGCTTTTGCTCAGTCCCATCAATGCTAAATATACTAATACCTTTAAGGTAAGTGAAACACTGCAAAGTGAACTTAATTTGAAGTTTCTTCCCATTCCGGCTCCCACACGCTGGAGTGAACAATTGACGGTTCCGGATTTTAGCGAAATGACTTTGAACGAAGCCAAAGAACTGATTACGGCAATAGGTATGGTAGTGGGGAATGTGATAATTAAAGCGGGAGTTGCGGAAGAAGAAGCAGTAGTAGTATCACAATCGCCGCCACCAGGTTCACGTGCCTGGTTAACAGAGAAAGCCCATTTGTGGCTGGATGCGCCGCAAATTGTACTTGAACCGGAACCCGAACCCGAACCGGAACCGGAGCCCGAACCTATACTGGAGCCGGAACCGGACCCGGATACAGAGCCCGAACCGGAGCCTGAGCCCGAGCCCGAGCCGGACCCGGATCCGGATACAGAGCCCGAACCAGAGCCTGAGCCCGAACCGGATCCGGATACTGAACCCGACCCGGAACC
>WRKD01000102.1 GCA_009778255.1 Bacillota bacterium | reverse complement strand
TGCAAGCCGCCCTTCAAGGAAGGACAGTGATGAAAGAGGATTTCAAAATCACCTTAAGCCGCGAGTACGGGGCGTCTCATGCATTATATGCGCTTATGAAGGAGATCGGCATGATGAGCGATATATATTCCCGCCCTTCCGAGGAATGGGTGCGCTCACTTTTGCCAACATGAAAACAGTTCGCTTGGAAATCCATCCGGTTTACCATAAAACCGATGATCGGATCAAATGCCATGTTTTTATTTGCATGCTTGCATATTATGTAATGTGGCATATGAAGCAGCTGTTGCAGCCGTTATTTGAAATAGATGGGAAAGGGGCTGGTAGAAAATACACATTTGACTATATCATGGAAACCTTGAAGTGCATCAGAAAAAATACAGTTGAATTCTAAAATGCCATAACAAATGTGATCACTGTACCTACTGATGAACAAAATCGTATTTTACAATTACTTGGGATTAGCTTATAGCCATACACGTGAATTTTAATTCGTAAAAATCTCCTTGTTATACAGGAAAATTTTAAGTAATTACCTCTGGAAAATGCGTTATATCTTCGCTGCCAAAATGGCGGTTTTCAAGATAGCGGCAAATTCAGCCGGATTCATTTTTTCATTCAAAACCAGTACTTCTCAATTATAAATGTAGTCATTATCAAGACATTTGTTTAGTAGCAAATTCTTTCATTAATATTTGCATAGCTATTCTGGTTACTGCCATTAACACGAAACCAATTGCTATATAAAGGGTGGCCCGATCAAGGCTTATTTGATGTAATTGTAAGAACAACACAAGTATATAGCAGCAAATGGGCAAGCATATTACGCTTGTTACACTGGCAGGGACATAACTTTTAAAAATAAAACAGGGCAGACAGTGAAGAAACAAATGAACTGTAAAAACAAAGAATAAACCAAACCATATATAATGCCAGCCGGTTATATAGGCGGTGATCGTAACAGCGCAGATTAATATATACATGCCCATAACACCAATTGCAAAAGACGATGTTGTCAGGACATCGGTATATGATAACAGTATTTTGGATATTTTTGGCAGCCTTTTTTTAATGCGCTCTCTGTTTTTTTTAAACCATGGCTTAATAAAAATAATTTCTTCAAAATCATGAAACATGAAAATTAGCGGGAAAAGCCAAATAATGAGGTAAATATCTACCATAATAAAACTCTCCATTTTAAGTATTTGCAGTATTACTTAATTTACTGTATCCCCAGGGAATTTCCTCCTCATCAATCAATTTTTTCTTGACAAAGCAAGCTTGTTTATGTTAAAATTCGTCTGTTGTCATACCGCACCGGCCGGGTTTAAGAGCGGGAAACCGCCGCCTTGGTTGGGCGAGTCTATAATGTAGAGGAGGTGCAACAGATGTTTGCTATTATTGAAACAGGCGGCAAACAATACAAAGTGGCTGAGGGCGATATAATTAATGTGGAATTACTGAAAGGTGAACCAAATAGCACAGTAGAAATCGATAAAATCATAGCTTTGCATGACGGCGAGAACCTAACAACCGGCACGCCTTATATCGAAAATGCTAAAATAAGCTGTACGGTATTGGAGCATGGTAAGGCTAAAAAGGTTATTGTATTTAAATATAAACCTAAGAAAAATATCCGCGTAAAGAACGGACATCGCCAGCCGTTTACAAAATTGCAAGTAGAAAAAATAATGGCTTAAAGCCTTAAATGTATTCTCAATAAAGGAGATGATCTGTATGGCTCATAAAAAGGCAGGCGGCTCTTCGCGTAATGGCCGCGATTCCAAAGCCCAGCGCTTGGGCTTAAAACGCGGCGACGGGCAGTTTGTTACTGCGGGCAGCATTATAGTACGCCAGCGTGGCACACGGTTTCATCCCGGTAATAATGTGGGCATTGGTAAAGATGATACCTTATTTGCCACCATTAACGGCCGGGTGCGTTTCGAACGCAAAGATAGAACAAGAAAACAGGTTAGCGTGTATGCCGATGAAGCTGTTTAATGTTTAAGTTCTGTTGGCGATCATAGTTTTCGCTTTATCTTATCAGGATGTATAAAGGGTAGCGAAGATGGTGATGAGCGAATATATAAAGATACCCTTTAGTACCGGACTAAAAAGCAAGTCGTTTTATACGGCTTGTTTTTTTATAAGCAGATAATTGTTTTTGCCAACAAGGAAGGCATTTTTCTTTAACTCTAGAAAATATATTGTATAATATTCTTTAAAAGATATTTGCGAACATTTTTAGTATTTACTTCGTCTATTTTTTTAGATTAAAAATATTGAAAAATTAAATTGGCAGGTGTTATTTTCCTTATGGCGCAAGGCCAGCTAAAAAAACACATTATTGATGTGCGCAATGTGAAAAAAATATATAGAGTGGGTGAAGTAAAAGTACGCGCCCTTAATGGTTTAAGCATGTTTATTGAGGAAGGAGAATTTGCCTGCATAGTGGGGCGTTCCGGCAGCGGTAAATCTACACTGCTTAATTTAATGGCTGGCCTGGAAGGAGTGAGCTCCGGAGAAATAGTTGTCGCCGGCCGCCATGTAGAACGTATGACAGAAAGGGAGTTAATAGAATTTCGGCAGCGCCATATTGGCTTTGTTTTTCAATCTTTCAACCTTCTTTCCCAGTTTACTGCATTAGAGAACACTGCTTTGCCGCTAGCCTTTGCCGGAATATCGCGGCGTGAACGAAAGAAACGGGCTTTAGAAGCGCTTGCATTGGTAGGCTTAAAAAGTCATGCCCACCATAAACCCATGCAAATGTCCGGAGGGCAACAGCAGAGGGTGGGTATAGCTCGTGCCTTGGTTGCCAACCCCAAAATCGTCTTTGCAGATGAACCTACCGGCAACCTGGATTCTAAAACCAGTGAAGAGATCATGCTGCTTTTATTGGATATATTTCGCCGCCGCCACACTACATTTGTAATGGTTACCCACGATGCACAAATGGCGGCTTATGCCGATAAAAAAATATCTGTGCTGGATGGAAAGAATGAGAATTGGCAGGAAAATGAATAAGTAATAAATTAAAGAACACTTGTTTTTATGATTAATATTTATTAAAAGCATTGATTTATCAATAAAACAACGTGGAGGAAAAATCATGATCAAGCGCATGAAATTACTAACCGGTCTTTTGTGGATACTATTGATGATTGTGACATTGTTTACTACGTCGGCTCTTGCTTACAATGTTGCTATTTCTGACGACGATGACGATTCTATTTATACGCCGCCGCCGCCAGGTTATGGCGACCCAATTCGGGTAGATGGTAGCATGGTTATACCTTCAGGCGACCCGGGTCAAGCGGTAAATATTGTTATACCGCTATATTATAGTAGGGAATTTGGCTGGAATTCTGTAAGGGAAATTACTATTACCCCGCAGGTCAGCACCGATTTAAGTAAATGGCCTTTCGAGATCAAACAAACAACTTATACTCAAACTGTCACACTCTCCCAAAATCGCGCCCGGCCGACCTTTAATTTAACCATTAGTCAAAAAGCTACTGCCGGTACTTATCCTATAGATTTCGAGCTTGTTTATGTTGCTGCTAATGGCTCTACGCGCGAAACCAAGGAAACTACCATTCGCACCTATGTAAAGATTCTTTCCGACGGCACGGAAGTTGTGAAAAAGGAAGAAGAGGATAGTGGGCAAATAGTTATAACTTCTACACCTACGCCCAGTGCCGCTTATGGCGAGCGTGTTGTTATGACCTTGGAATTGATGAATACCGGTCTTACCTTAAACGATGTAACTATTAAACCAATTATCAGCACAGAATTAGATAAATTTCCTTTTGTGGTAGAAAAACAAAACTATGAACAGTCTTTGGGCAACTTTGCTGCGGGAACCAGCCGCAATATTACTTACGATTTTCTGCTTTCCGAACATGTAAGTTCCGGCGCTAAGGCCATAAAGTTCGCTTTGGAATATAGCAGAAATGGCGTACGCAGTACGGGCAGTGTTACCGCTTATATACATATAAGCCGTGCTAAAGAGGATGATAAGGAAGAAGAAGAAAAGGATGAGGAGAATAAGCCAAAGCCCAAACTGATCGTTTCTTCCTACAGTATCGAGCCGAATAAAATCTACGCCGGCGCCAATTTCACTCTCGATATGCAGTTTACCAATACCAGTGAACAGCCTATACAAAACCTTACCATAACCATTACTAATGCTGATGAAGAAAATGCTTATGTAGTACCTGCCAAAAACGGCTCGAACACTGTATATGTTCGAAACATGGGGGCAGGCAGCAGTATTCAGACTACTTTGGAGCTGCAAGTAAGGCCCGATACCCCAGCTAAACCAAATATGCTTTCTGTTGTTATGGAGTATGAAGACGAAAAGTATAAAGCATATACAGCCAGCGCCAATATTACAGTGCCCATTAATCAAGAGATACGCCTGGTGCTCGACGAGCCCCGTTTCGATATGCCGTTTGTAGAACAAGGTTTAACTGTGTACCCTTATTTTTCTATTATTAATATGGGGAAAAGCTCAATTTATAATGTAATGGTAACTGTAGAAGGTCCGGGACTCTCTATAGAAGAAAGAACATATCTTGGTACTATGCAAGCCGGTCAGCAAAATAATGTGGATATTGGCATCATTGCCAATGAAGCGGGTCAAATAGAAGGCGCTATTGTGGTGGCTTTCGAAGATGAATATGGAGATAAGCTGGAAGAACGCCAAAATTTTACTATCACGGTGCAGGAAGCATTTTCCGCCGATTTTCCATTTGAGGGCGATTATAAAGGCGATGATATGTTTTACCCGGATAGCCCAGGCTTTGATTCCGACCAGCAAACCGGTTTATTAGTCTTTATTAGGGGTAGCGGTAAATGGTGGATTATAGGCGGAGGCGTTATTATTTTGGCTTTGTTAATTATCATTTTACGCAAACGCCGAATCAAGAAACGGCAAGCAGAACTCTCCGACGAAAATGATTAATAATGAAATGAGTCGTTTAAGAGGTAACTCATGAATATAGTAGACACTTTTATTATGGCTTTTACCAATCTCACCCGGCGTAAGCTGCGTACTTTCCTTACGGCATTGGGCATGGCTGTGGGTACTATCAGCATTGTGGTGATGATTTCTGTGGGCATCGGTTTTCAACAATCATTTGAAGAGCAATTAAAAAATTTTGGTAGCTTAAACCAAGTACAGGTTTATCCCGGCTGGAATAGCAGTACCGGCAGACAAAATGAACTGGATGATAAAACAATACGGCAAATAAAAGAAATGGAGCATGTAGAAGCTGTATTACCCATTATCAATCAAAGCGGAAATCTGAAAAGCGGGCGCAACCGGGGGTGGGTACAGTTAAATGGCGTAGATTTTACTTTAGCCGAAACTTTTGGTTTTTTGCCTACAGTGGGGGAATTGCCTGAAGGCCGCAGTGGGCGCAACAGCTTAAAAGTCATACTCTCCAGCGATATTGGTTATAATATGGAACCGCCTCGCCGCTATTGGGGTCCTTATGATTGGGTTCCCTATGAGGAGCGCGAGCCAAATGTAAACCTGCTGGAAGACAAAATTTTATTTTCCTTTGATTGGAGCGCTTTTGAACCAAACGCTTATTATGAAGAAGGACAAAGCCGTGGTAAAATATATACCTTAGAAGTTAGCGGTATTTTGGATACTATTAGTGGCGGTTCTAATTATTGGAGTACTGGTTTTGTCGATTTAGCTACCATGGAAGCCCTTTGTAAAGAGAATAAAAATTTTATCTATAATTACGACCCCAAACACAGTCAGGTGCAAAACCTCTACTTGATGGTAGACGATATGGATAATGTAGCCGCCGTTGTAGAAAACATCCGCGCTCTTGGTATGGAAGGTTGGGGAAACGGCGAGTGGATAAGCCAGCAGCAAGAATCGGTTAAGCTTATACAAAATGTGTTAGGCGTTATTGGCGCGGTAGCTATGCTGGTGGCGGCTATCGGCATTATGAATACTATGCTGATGTCTATTATAGAACGCACACGGGAAATAGGTGTAATTAAAGTTTTAGGCTGCCGTATGGCTAATATTATGCAATTGTTTCTATTTGAAGCCGCTTGCATAGGTTTGCTGGGCGGAGGTTTGGGTCTGGGTTTGAGTTATGGCATTTCGTATATAATAAATAATGTGTCTCAGTTGTTTTCTGGCAGTACTATAATGTGGTTTGCCGAAAGCTATAATTCTGTTATTCCTCCTTGGTTGGCTTTGGCAGGCGTGAGTTTTTCTGCTATTGTAGCGCTGGTTTCCGGGCTTTATCCTTCTATACGAGCCATGCGCCTTTCTGCTCTGGAAGCGATAAGAAACCAATAAAAAAGGGAGGGGCAAACATGAATGATCATGAGCCAATTTTTAAACAAATTATTGAAATAATCGAAAATGATATAATCAGCGGCAAATATCCGGCC